>CAYLVL010000023.1:1423-14410 GCA_964387135.1 uncultured Planctomycetota bacterium | reverse complement strand
GCTGTCTGGCTGCTGTTGATGGGCGTCGTGATCTGGACACATCGTCGCGGCAAACCGAGTCTGGTACCATCCATCGAGGAGAATGGGCGCGACTGACTGGAAAGCCGATCTGAAGCCTCTCGTGGGGCCGATGCTTCTGCCCCTCGCGTTCTTCTGGCGCGAGCTTGCCGGACGCGCGGTTTTCGCAGGTTTCGACTTCACTCATCTCATCCTCCCTTTCCATAAATTTGCGAGGGAAGCTCTTCAAAGCGGTAGGCTTCCGCACTGGAATCCATACCTGTTCGCCGGATTCCCTCAACTCGCCGAGGGTGAGGGTGGGATTTTCTATCCCGGCAATGCTCTTATGTGGCTCCCGGGCGATCAGGCGGTGCTTCTTTCTTGGACAATCGTCCTGCACCTAATCCTGACCGGGTGCCTGATGTACGGGTTTTTGAGGGGTCGGGGTGTGAGTCGCGTGTCGGCGGGATGGTTCGCGATTCTCTACCAGTTCCTGCCGGGATTACTGCTTCGTGCCGAGACCGTCGGGCTTTTCGAGGCTGTAGCTTGGCTGCCCGGCCTGTACTGGGCGATCGAAAGGGCGATGAATGAGGTTGTGATGGGTCGGAAAGGGAAGTGGCTCGCCTGGACATTGTTCGCGTCGGCCGAGGTTGCGATGATGCTGCTTGCGGGATCCAGCCAGATCGCATTCTACGGCATGCTTGGCGCTTTCTATTTTTTGGTCGGGATCGCGCTCATGGGGCCGGGCATATGGAAGCGCGCGGGATGGGGCCTGCTGACATTCACCGTCATTGCGGTTTCATCGCTGGTGCTCGCGGCGATCCAGCTTGTCCCGACGTCGGTGCTTGCCGGACAATCGTATCGGGTTCTCGGCGCGGGATTCGAGTACTACCGCCTGGGAACGTGGCTGAATCTGCCCAGGCTCGCGAGCCTGTTTATTTTCCCGGCCATCAGGGTGACGGATGAGGTGCTGGATTATGTAAGCTCGCTCGGTTACATAGGGTTGCTCCCGCTTGTGCTCTTGTGTGTGACCCTGAGCACGCACAGGCGTCACATGAACCCGATCCTGCCTCCGTTCATGCTGGCTTTCTTCAGCCTGCTTCTTTCCTTCGGTCTGAATTTCATGATGAACAGGGATCTTGTCACGATGCCGCTGTTCAACCTGTTCAGGGCGCAGGGACGGATGATACTCCCAACGTCAATTGCGCTTCTCGCGCTCGCGGCCACGGGGCTCGACTCGATGTACTGGCTGGGCCTTGATGATCGGAAGCGCGACGCGATAGCGACAGGAATCCTGAGCGGACTGCTGGTCGCTCTTGCACTGATGGTCTGGTTTCTTATCAGCGCGGGATTTCCGCTGACCGGACTTGAAATTTCCGGCCTTACACTTCTTCTGATTGGCGCGGCAATTACACTGGTCGGCCTCCTGGGCTGTCATCGTACGCGCAACGCCTGGTGGCTGACCGGCATGCTGATCGCGTGGCTGGTTCTCCACATGGTCGTGTTCGCTACAGTCAAGGCGACGCTTACGATGGACCGCGAGTCGTTCAATGGCGTTGCAGCAAGCCTCAATCTGAACGGAACAGTGCAGTCTCCTGATGCCGCACGTCCACCGAGAGTTCTCATAGCAAGCAAGACGGATGTCTGGGACGCGCTCTACGAGAGGATTTCGGATGCTCCATTCTCGCCGGGGAGGACGCTGCCGATACCCGCGCTTGGAAATGAGTTGACGATGGGCGGAATCGGCGTGCTCAACGGGTATACGCCGCTGGTGACCGACAGATGGCATCAGGTCGCGCACGAGTACGCGGCGCGAGGGCTGAATTATTCGGAGGAAGCCAGCGGACGTTTCAGGAGGGTAGCCTCGATTGCAGGTGTGGACGCGGTTATCGCCCCGGAAGAGTTTACGGGTGGGGAGGGATTCAGCGAGATAGATGTTGACCTCGGCGGACTGTTCCCGTATGGCTGGCACGCGGTCCACACGCCGGAAGTGGTTCCTTACGTGACCATCCCAAGGAAAATCGAGGTTTGGCGCGAATCGTACTGGGAATGGTTCAAACACTGGATCGTCGAGCCGGGTTACCTTGAAGGACGCATGGCGGCGCTGGAGATCGGGGAAGAGGAAGGTCTGCCGGGCGGGATCGACTGGGATGTGGTCCGGCAAATTCCAAAGCACGCGCAGGATGCGCCACGCGCATGGGCCGAGCTGGAGCTCGGATGGGATGAATATTGCGATGTAATGTCGGTTGAGCGTTTGGCGCCGGGATCGATAAGGATCAGGACTCACGCCGATCGGGCGTGCTGGGTTGTCATCAGGGAAAGCTATATGCCGGGATGGAGAGCGACGGTGAATGGTGATGACGCGCGCGTGGTTCCGGCGGACTATCTCTTCATGGCGGTTCCGATTTCGGCGGGAGAGAGTGTGGTCGAGCTGGACTATGTGACTCCGGGACTGGCGGAGGGAGCGTGGGTGTCGGGGGTCGGGTGGGTGGTGTGGGTGGTGTTGATGGTCGTGGGTTTGGCTGGTGGGCGACCGGGAGGTCGCCCGTCCGGGCGACTGCAAGTCGCCCCTCCAAAATCAGTCGCCCCTCCAAAATCAGTCGCCCCTTCGGATTAAAGGTCGGATCAGCATGGGTATGAACGGCAGCGAGATGAGGCCGATCGCGAACAGCCACCAGCCTAGCTTGTAAAGAGGGGGGTCGTACAGGAACCTTATCTGATGCTCGCCTTCGGGCACGACAATTCCCTTGACGATTCCGTCGGTTCGATAGATCTCCACTTCCTCGTTGTCGATCCATGCACGCCATCCGGGGAAGTAAGTATCGGAGAAGACGAGGTAGCAGTCGCGGGTGCATTGCGCCGACAGAAGGAGTTCGTCGGCACCGTACTTCTCAACCTCCAGAAGACCGAGCGGCGTATCCTCGGGGAACCACGGATGCTCGAGCAGGGCAGGGGGAATGTCGGCATGCTCGATTCCGACAACCACCGCCTGCCGCGACGGACGTATCGCCTGGGCGGCGTTATAACCGTCCTCGATCGTTTCCATCGGGATAATCTCCGGCACGAGGAACCATCTCGGCAGCCATTCGGTGTTCTCGTAAACATAAAGATCGTGATGGTAGGCGAGCTTCCACTTAGGCGGTAGGAACGGCATCTCGCCCGGTGAGGCGAGATACCTGATGCCGAGGAACGACCAGAACGGCTGGCGGTAATGAATGTGGTCGGCAGGAAGATCGAGCGTCCGCGAGTTCCGGCTCATCTGGGGATCGATGGAGCGGAAGAAATGGGCGTAGTCGGCGGAAACGAAACTGTCGAATCCTCCCGGCTCATCGAGATCATACAGCATCAGCGAGTTGGGCGCGAGAACCCAGGTGCGGTCGCGAAATATCCTGAACGGCCCCTCCGTTTGCATCTTGCCTTCCAGGAACTCGATGCTCGGCGTCCTGAAGCATACTCGTCCTTTCGGCACCAGGGGCATGAAATGCTCGTGGTAGGGGACGAGATCAAGAATCAGCAGGATGATGACTCCCGCTATGGCCGAATTGCGACTGATTCGTCCGCGCACGTGGAAGTAGAGAGCCGCTCCCGCAAGCCACACGAATATCATGTGTTTGAAAATGACAAGGAACGGTCCGATACCCGCGCTGAGGGTGTCCGGAATGACTCTCGAAAGTATGATCACCACGCCCATCCCAACGAGCACTCCAAGGATCCAGCCGTAGACCCGTATGAACCTCGCGCTCAGATCAGGATCCGCCTTCAGGTTCCTGAGGAAGTGATCGAACACATAACTCGCCACGACGATCATGAAGGTCAGGGACAGGAAATCGGGCTTGACCGTGCTTATCCGCATTCCGGGAAGGAACCTGACGACGAACATGTAGAACCCGTGCCACGCGATGAAGCTGAGACCGATGAAGGCGAGCACGGTGAAGAACCTTGCATGACGCTTCTTCCACACCAGGGGAAAGAACAGGAATCCGAAGGCAGCCAGAATCCCGATGTAGGCGTGGTTGTAGACTCTCAACACAAACTGCGGAAGTGAGCTTACAGGGTCGGTCAGGTAGTCGCCCCAGAGGGTGGGGAAGAATATCGCCAGAAGACTCAGCGGGGAGTCGAATTCCTCGAGACCCGTCTTTGATGCCAGCTCCAGCCTGAACTCGGGATGGGCCCTGAGCGACTGGCTGAAGAACTCGAACATGGGCAGGTGCTGCATCGCTCCCAGCAGGAAGATGACGACCATCAGGATTCCCAGGGCGACCGCCCTCTTGATCGCTTCCCCCGCTCCCGGACCCTGGGCGAAAAGCACCCACGCGAGGAAGATGTAGATCGCGAACACCACCATCTGCGGGTAGCTGGTGATTGTGAGAAGCGTGAACGAGATGATGAAACCGAAAATCCCGACTCGGTCCCGCCTGTCGAGCATGCGATGCAGGTAATAGAACGACATGGGCAGATAGGCTTTATCCGCGACAATGAAACCCATCCACGGGACATACGCTCCCTGGAAGATGAACGCGACAGCGCCGAATGTCGCGGCGGGTCTGGATAACCCAAGAGCCTTCAATAGAAGATACGTGAACCATGCTGCCAGCAGGTAATGCAGGAAATAGAACACGCTGAGCCCGGTTATCGGGGGCAGCAGCCATATGGGCAGAAGCACCAGCGGATTGAGGAGCCCGGTCAGACGGTTGGCGATGAACGGGGTCCCGCAGAACATGCGCGTGTTCCAGAGCGGGAAATCCCCTTTCTGAAGGTGCTCGTGCGCGTAGACAGCCCATGGGTATGTCTGGGTGGTGGGATCGTCGGCGAAGCTCTCATCCCGTCGGGCATCCTCCGCGGTCATCTGGCTTCGCCACGGCTCGAAATCCCTGAGCGAACTCATGATCGGTTCGTGCGTGCCGATGATAACGAGCCTGAATGTCCACACGACCAGAATGAACAGGAGAAAGAGGATCCAGAGGTCGGCTCGGTCGGATTTCCAGCGATCCTCACGCGGCATGGACGTATTCTAACCCATAACCGCTGAAAAAGGCTTGCAGCCCACTTGACGCAGGCCACATGTCGCGTAAAATGCCTCTCTGCGTCTTTGCGGGATTGAGCACCGAGGATGGAGGGTAATCACGAAGTTCGGTGAGTCCATTCAGGAGCGGTTCTCGACCCTGCCTTCGCATGGGAGGAGTACGAATCAAATGCCCGAGGAGTTTGAGATACGCGAGTATGATGAGGGGAAGGACCTCGCGGCGCTCGCGGTGCACTGGGAGGAGTCGGTCAGGGGATGGCCGCCGGGTTTCGAGACAAGCGGCGACTTCTCACCCGAAGCAGTCCGCCAGTGGCTGATGCGCACAAGGCATATCGCGTGCTGGCTGGGATGGCTGGGGGACAGAATCGTTAGTTTCCTCAAGTACGCCGAGCTGTCGGAGGATTCGGAGGCGACGTACGTCGACCTCTTCAATACCCATCCGGACTACCACGGCATGGGCTACGGTCGCAGGATCATGACCGTATGCATCGACAAGGCGATCGAGGACAATGTCAAGCGCGTGGACCTCCATACCTGGTCCGCGAACACCAAGGCGGTTCCGCTCTACAAGAAAACGGGGTTCTTCTGGAGACCCCGAACATCGTATGTCCACATGTACAACTTCCTCCCGGCGGTCGTGAACAACCCGCTGGTCAGGAGCTTCCTTGGCGATACCTGGTGGTATGAATCGCTCAGGCAGCCGCTGGAGATCAAGGAAGACGACGAGACATACAACGGCTGCTTCTACCATAAGTACATCTTCGAGAGGGACGGGAAGCGCATGGAGGTGCTTGTCGATCCGTCCACGTCCGGCGTGGTCGGTATCGATTCCGATGAGCTTGCCGTTCGATGTGATGTACCGGGGCGGACCCATGTCGCCGGGCTTCCGCAGCCGGTCGTGTGGCATTTCCGGTCGTCGCGCAGGGAACCTGTACGTATCAGGCTGAAATGCGTAGGACAGAAGGGCCTTGATTACGAACTCGACGAGGAGTTCGAGCTTTCAGGCGAGAGAGAAATCGAAACAAGCGTGATCCCATCATCCGACATGCGTCCGGAGAAGATCGACTGGTACGGCAAGCCAATTGAATGCTCCGTCTCGGTTGATGATGTGGAGTTTTCGATGAAGCCGGGCATCCGGACGGTGAGGCCGTTCGCAATGAGGTCGGCTCCGTACCCGATTCGCTTGATTCCAGGCGAGGAAAGGACCTTCATCCTTAACCTCACGTCCCACATCGCGCGAGAGGCGGAGTTTGTGCCGGTTGTTAAGGCTGATGGAATTGAGGTGCTTGACACGGTTTCCGAAAAACCCGTCGCCATCCCGTCCGAGGGCGGATTCGGCATACCACTGAGACTCAAGGCACCGGACGAGCCCGGCTCCGCGACAATCGAACTCGGAGGACATCTGACCGTCGGCGACAGCGAATCCGGAATTCACCCCATCGTTGCTGGAGTTGCTATAGCGCCGCTTGGGAAGCCTGTCGGGCTGGCGGATGACGATCCCGACATCCTGTCGATATCCAACGGGATCGTATCGGTAGTGGCGAAGAAGAAGGGGGGAAAAACCGAATTCATCGACTTCGAATCCGGTGCCTACCTGTGCGGATTGTATATGGATAGCATAGGAGAGCCGTTCGCGGATGACCTGCGCGGCAAGGACTACGACATCGAGGTCGTCGAGAGCGATCTCGTGGCCGAGATGGTGTTCCGTGTCGAGAGCGACGCATGGCCGGGCATCGAAGTGGAGCGCAGGATCAGTCTCGGAACGGGCACGGAGATCCGAGTCGGTGTCGGATTGACGAACCGGGGCAAGGAGCCGTTCGAGGGCATGTACCGTTTCAAGCTCGGCGACTGGCGTGTCATACGCATGTTCGTGCCGCTGAGGGGCAGGGTGGTCACCGGGGCGAGGGAGAGCTGGCTTGAGGGCTTGCTGCCACTCCCGACTGATCCCGCCGAATACCCGGAGCCGTGGGTGGCCTGGCTTCACTTCGGCCCGCGCGGAAAGGAGCCGATCATAACCGGCATCCTTTTCGAGGGCGCGGACCGTTTTGAATGGGAGTCGTGGGCTCCGTTGCGGATTGAGTGGGCGGTTCGCAATCTGGCGCCCGGAGAGAGCGTCGAGATCGGGCGTATACGATTGCTGCTTGATGTCTCTCACTGGCGCAACGTACAGGCCGCCGCGCTTCGCGGAGAGCCCTCGACACTGCCGTTGAGCGTCTTCGAGTATGCCCATGCCGAAAGCCCGCTGTTCGCTGATGATCGGAAGGCAAGTGTGACGTTCAATCTCATGAAGTCCGCGAGTGTGAAAGGGTCCGCTGAAATCACAATGCCCGACGGCGGCACCGTCGACTCCGAATCGGAGAAGTGGAATCTCGACGCGCCGATTGAGATCGAGTGCCCGGAGGTCGATCAGAATGTCACGGGATTGATCCCGGTCGGATACAAGATGAAGGTTGTGTCGGTCGAGAGGGAGGGCAAGCTGCCGATCATCTACCCGAGACCGGACTCCCGCGTTCGGATTACGAAGGGAGTCGAAGGGGAATACGAGTACTTCGATGTCGACAACGGCGCGATCCGGTTCAGTGTCGCACCGAAGTACAGTGGCACATGCTTCAGGCTTGCCGAGAGTTCCGCGCCCGATAAAAACCTGCTGCGATCGCCGTTTCCCGAGCAATCAATGTGGGTCTGGTGGAATCCGTGGTTCGGGGGAATCAGCACCTATCTTCAAGTCGAGACTTTCCTTTTCCATCAGTGCGAATTCGAAGGCGACCCGATACGCCTCAGGTGGGCCGGCAATCACTGGGAGGGCGTGCGCGTGACTGCCGGTCTTATCAGGGGCTGGCAAGGCCTCAGGTTCGAGTCTTACTTCCTGACCCGTCCTGGTTATCCGGTGATTCTCAACCTCGTGCGGATGACCGAAACCGAAGGCAACAGCAGGATTCTCGGTTTCGAGAACCTCTTTTTCCCATGTCCGTCGGGCGATCCGTCGACTCCAACGGAAGGGATGATGGTGACAGCCGATTCGCGAGTGAGGGTGGCACGGAGCGAGCATGGATCTGGCGAGGGGAGCGGGAGATGGGTTGCGGTTTACGATCCCGAGAGCCGGAAGACGGTAGGCGCGGTGTCGAACTGCGGGGAGATGTACCTGTGGGATGCGGGGAACGACGGTCAGGTGGTTTTCTGGACATCGAGATTCAAAACCAGACCGGAGAGGACCATGGAGACCGCCTGCATGCACGTCGTCTGCGACGATCCGGAGATGGTCCCCGTGCTCGCCAGGACTTTCGCGGGCTGGGGGAGCATTGTAGCGGAGTCACAACCGGAAGTGAGGGGTATTGACGGGTAAGAGAAGGCACGACGGTATCAGAGCCGCGAGCGTAAGCGAGCGATTCTGCCAGCCGGCGTTCCGATTTTCGCCAAGATCATCCTAAAGGCTGCAATACCTGTCCACGCGCTCTTCGAGGACCTTCAGGCTGTCGAGCCAGAAATCCTTCGTCGTCACGTCGATCCCGAACCTGCCTGCGAGCATCGCGACTTTCCCCTCGCCCGTCATTCTCAGAAGTTCCTTGTACTTCGGAATGAAGTCCTCGCCTTCCTTCTGGTAAATGGCGTACATTCCGAGTCCGAAGAGGAGCCCGAAGGCATACGGGTAGTTGTAGAAATGGACGTCGGAGTAGTAGTAGTGCGGTTTCAGAAGCCACATGTAGGGGTGCAGGTGGTTTTCGTCGAGCGCCTCGCCGTATGTCTGCTTCTGGGCGTCGAGCATGATCTCGCACATCTCGTCCGCGCTCAGGTCGGCTTTATCGCGGCGCTTAATGATCTCCGACTCGAAGATATAGCGGGAGTAGATGTCGACGATTACCTGCGTGGCGCCGATAAGCTGGCTTTCGAGGATGGAAACCTGCTGCTCGGGAGTGGCCTGATCTATGGCGGCGTTGAAGACTATCGTCTCGCAGAAGATCGACGCAGTCTCCGCCAGCGTCATGGGAGCGCCTCGACGGAGTATCGGCAGATCCCGCTGGCAGTAGTTGTGGTAGCCGTGCCCCAACTCGTGCGCCAGCGTGGTGAGCTGCTCGAAGCTGCCGTCGAAGTTGGCGAGAATCCTCGACTCCTCCACACCCGGCACGCCCATGCAGAATGCCCCGCCGCGCTTGCCGTCGCGAGGCTCGGCGTCGATCCAGTTCCGGTCGAATGCGTTCCTGGCGAAATCCGCAAGCTCGCCGGTGAATGTGCCGAACTGCTCGACAATGTAATCTGAAGCCTCCTTGTAGGTGTACTTCATCTCGGCCTTGCCGACCGGGGCGAACAGATCCCACCACGGCAACTTCCCCTTGCCGAATCTCTCGGCCTTCTTCTTCAGGTATCGCCGGAAAACGGGGAAGGACTCTTTCATGGCGGCGAGCAGGGCTTCAAGCGTCCCGCGATCGATTCTGTTGTGATCGAGCGATGAGTGAAGGACATCGTCCCGTCCGCGCCATTTCGCGAGCGTTATGGCAGCACCCTTGACACCGTTCAATGAGAACGCGACGGGCTCCCTTATCGACTTCCATGCCTCCAGTTCAGTATCGTAAGCCCGTCGACGCACATCCTCGTCCGGGTCCATCGCGAGGTTCCTGATGACCGTCATCGGGAGCATCTCGGTCTTGCCGTCCCGCTCGAACGGAGCCTTGAGCTGCGATGTCACCGTGCCCTGGAGCTTCCACATGACCCCGCCGCCGGACAGCGAGAGCTCGGCGGCAAGGTCTTCGAGGTCGGTGTCCATGAGGTACTGCGCCTGCTCTATGAACTCCTCCAATCCGAGCTTGTGCTCTTTCGCGACAGGCGCGTGCTCGAGGATTTTCTCGAAAACATCCCCAAGCGAGCCGACCCACGCCTGGAACCGGACGATCTGCTTGTTGATGCGCACCGAAATCTGCTCCAGCTCGCTGAGTCGCTTGGCGGCATCCTTGTTGTAGGAGTCGGTCGTGACGAAGGCGTAGACATAAGCCTCAAGCGTGTTGAAGATCATCAGGGCTTCATTGAAGTGCTCGAGAAGCCAGTCTATGATCGTAGCGGTCGCCTTGATGTCTTCGGGCGGCTTTTCAAGTCTCTGCACGCCATGCTCCGCTATGTATTTCTCGATCTTATCGAGACCCTTCCCGACTCTGTCCAGCGCGTCCTTGAAGTCGCCGCCATCAAGTGCTGAATAGACGTTCGACATATCCCAGTGTGGGATCTTCTCGGTTGTAGTCGGCATGTTAGATCACTCCTAGCTTCCGGTGCTTCTAAGAGAGCCGATAATAGCATGTCTGCGAGCGGTATTGAACAACCTATGCGGTAATCGGGCGCGTCAAATCAGGCTTTTAAAGCCTTGTGCCGGCAATCGGTATCAGTCTGCAAATGATGGCGGTTTGGATTCATTGCGTTTTGGGCGTATGATTCTCAGCCAACATCAGTAATGGGCAGAGCTTCATCGCAGATTGATCTTACCAAAGGTCCGACGTTCCGCAATCTGATTCTCTTCAGCCTGCCGATCGTAATACAGGGCTCGTTCCAGATAACTTATAACCTTGTGGATCGGTTCTGGGTGGGAAAACTCGGCAAAGAGGCCATGGCAGCGGTCTCCGTGGGCTTTCCCGTGATGTTCTTCGTCATCTCGATGGTCATCGGCATCGCGACGGGCACAGGGATAATGATCGCCCAGTATCGCGGAGCCCGGGAGAAAGGACTGGTCAACCTAACTGCGAGGAACTTCATCGTCTTCGGCGGTCTTGTCGTTCTCGTCCTGAGCACGATCATGCTCTTAAGTGCCGACGAGATCCTCAGGCTGCTGGGCACCCCCCCCGATTTCTTCGATGACGCGGTCATCTACCTGCGATGGATATTCGGCGGGCTCATCTTCATGTTCAGCTACAACGGGGCCACGGGCATCTTCAGGGGACTCGGTGACTCAGCCACGCCCACCAAGGTCGCAGCGGTATCGACCTGCCTCAACATCATTTTCGATCCTTTTTTCATCTTCGGACTGGGGCCGCTTCCGGCCCTTGGAGTTCAGGGAGCGGCGATGGCCACCGTCCTGGCCAACTTCATTGGTGCGGTCATCATTTTCGTGCTGCTTGCCCGCCAGAGGGAATGGCTCGATCTCTCGCCGAGGGGATTCTCCTTTGACTGGAGGATCATCAGGGATATGCTGCGTCTCGGCCTGCCGGCAACGGCGACCATGATGATCGTGAGCAGCAGCGTGATGGTCGTGATGCGGTTCGTAAACGGTCTGGGCACCGCGGCCGTGGCGGCATATGGTATCGGCGTTGTGCTCGACTCCCTGATAATGATGTTCGCGCAGTCGTTCGCCATGGCGATGAGCACTATTACGGGCCAGAATATCGGTGCCGGAAAATCCGAGCGAATCGGACTCTTCCTCAGGGATACTCTCAAGGTATCGGTCGGCGTGGCAATTGTGTTCGGGCTTTTCCTGGTGCTCAACATTGGATGGATCGGGAGGGTGTTCCAGCCCGATGAAGCCGATTACCGCGTTGTCTTTCCTCTCCTCAAGGTCTACATCCGGATTATGGCCCTTCGGTACCTGATGATGTCGATGTTCTTCCCGATCAACGGCACGATCAGGGGAGCTGGAGACACGATGGCTTCGATGTTTCTCACAATCATCACGCAGCTCGTGGTGAGGATTCCCATAGTGGTGGTTTTGGTTCCAGTGCTGGGTTTTGCCGGGGTGGCCTGGGGCCTTGCCGCATCCACCGTTTTCGGTTTCCTGATCGTTTCGGTCTACTACCGGACGGGCATCTGGAAGAGACGTGCCCTCATAACCCGCGAGCCTTCGGGCCTCGATCATGGAGTCCTGAGTGATTCACCTGACTAGGGCGCGAGAGCCTGCCGGGGTCGATTTCCACGGTGAATCATGGTAAAAATGACCGCAGTATCGAGTTGGCGCAGGGAGCGGGTTCAATAAGCAACACGATGTGCATGACGAAGCAGAGGAGACGAGATGCGTACAGATGAGATACTGAGCTACTACCCGTCGGACTGTCCGGGAACCATCGGCAAGCTTGACTGGATGCTGAACACCGGCAAGCTGGCCGGGACCGGCATGATGGTTGTCCTGCCGGTCGATCAGGGATTCGAGCACGGTCCCGCGCGGAGTTTCGCGCCGAATCCTCCGGGATACGACCCGGAATACCATGTGAAACTGGCTCTTGACGCGGGCCTGAACGCCTATGCCGCACCGCTGGGCTTCATCGAGGCTATTGCCCGTGACTACTGCACAAAAATCCCGCTGATCCTCAAGCTGAACAGCCACGAGGTGATGTACCGGGACAAAAACCCGATTCCCGCTGTGACGGCGAGCGTAGATCACGCGCTGCGTCTCGGCTGTGCGGCTATCGGATTTACCGTTTATCCCGGGTCCGCTCTTGCGACACACATGTACGAGCAGATCGCGCAGATCGCCGAGGAAGCGAAGGCCGCGGGGCTTGTGGTTGTTGTCTGGAGCTATCCGAGAGGCGAGCAGCTAAGCAAGGAAGGAGAGACTGCAGTGGATATCGCGGCCTACGCCGCACATATCGCCGCCCAGCTCGGTGCGCACATCATCAAGGTGAAGCTTCCTACCGATGATCTGGAGATTGATGCAGCGAAGAAAGTCTACAAGGACCAGAAGATACCGATCGGCACGCTTGAGGAAAGGGTAAGGCACGTCGTGCAGTCGGCGTTTGACGGCAAGAGGATCGTTATTTTCTCAGGCGGCAGCAAGGTGCCCCGGGAGAAGATCATGGAGCAGGCGCGCGCGATCAAGGCGGGCGGCGGATTCGGATCGATCATCGGACGCAATACCTTCCAGCGTCCGAGGGAAGAAGCGCTCGATCTTCTGAGCGAGATGATCGGGATTTATAAGGGCTGAATTTTGCCGATGCCGGCCGGTGGCCGGCGTTCCTGCCGTCAAGGATGACGGCGTTCCTGCCGTCAGGGATGACGGCGTT
>CAYLVL010000023.1:0-1323 GCA_964387135.1 uncultured Planctomycetota bacterium | reverse complement strand
GCGACTTGTAGTCGCCCGGAGTGATGACCTCCCGGTCATCATCACCCTCTGCAACCATCTCCTTCGGTTTCCGTGCCCCCTCAATTTCATGTGTGAGCCTGACCGCAAATGCTATCTCAGGCTCTGGAGGCTTATCATGAAAAGAATCCTTACTGCCGCATTCCTGATCGTAGCCCTGATGACCGTCACCACCGTGCCGTCCTGCACCACCAGGAAGGGAAGCGACCCGACAGGTCCTGCGCTCTTCCTCGCGACCGTCCTGATTCTCGGCCTGACCGTCGGAGGCTGGCTGGATACGGATGAAGACGAATCAGCCTTTCCCCCGCAAAAATACGACATGCTGCCCCGTTTTGGCGAGCACGAGTTCGGCGATTCGATCCTCGAGGGGGACCAGATAAACTGGTATCGCACCGACATGCTGCGGGAGGGCGATAGATTCAGGGTGTGGTCCGAGAGCGATATGGGTCTGAGAGCGGTTCTGTTCGATGATTACGGAGATCATTTCTGCTCCACCAACCCGCCCGGGACTGATTTCCATGTCGAGGTCGAGGCGCGCGAGTGGACGAGCTTCTACCTGATGGTCACCGGGCACGAAAACGGCGGACGAGGTCCGTACAGGCTGTACTGGGAATACAGTTACTGAGCCGCCAAGTCCCATCCTGAGTACATCAATCCAATGCTTCTACCTTCCCGTCACGCTATGTGTCGGGATTTTTCTTTGATGCAATCGCCTTGACTGTCCGAACATCCTCGTTTTCCATGTCCTGAGGCGGTCGGGTCGCGCTGCCTCAGCCACATGGATCTTGTTCCCGGCTATATCAGTTCCGTATTCCACAGCTTCCTGTGGGCGACATCATGTGTCGGCATCGGGAGTGTGTTTGCTCGCGGTTTGAAGCTGTCCAGTCGTCTCGAAGCTCTGCTGACAAGCTTCTTGATCGGATGTGTCTGCTGGGTGCTCGTGAGCATCCTGCTGGCGACATTCTCGCTCTTCGTGCCGTTTGTGATCCTGATTCTGGTGTATGCAGGTGGCGCCGCATCCATTCTGTTTCTGGGCAAGAGCTGGTTCAGGGATTTTCGCAAAGGAGTGCGCGTCAATATCCGGCTGGTGACGCTTGGGCTGATTCTTCTCATCCAGTTGCTCTACTGCCTGATGCCGGTGACCGCTTTCGACGCGGTCTGCTATCATCTTCCGCTTGCCAGGCACATGATCGAAACGGGTACGGTGGCCTGGACGCCGTACATCTTCAATTCGGCGTTCCCGCACGGCTACGAAGTCCTCCAGGGAACCGGACTGGCGATCGGCGGGGACGCGGCGGCATCGCT
>CAYLVL010000022.1:12314-14518 GCA_964387135.1 uncultured Planctomycetota bacterium | reverse complement strand
GTTCTTCTTCGCGTTCGCGGAAAGCGCGACCATAGCGGCACAGCGCGTGCTGCTGGTGCACGCGTCGAACGAGGGCGATCCCAGGGCGAGGCTTGTCGAGGCGCTTCGTGACAATCCGAGGAGATTTTTCGGAACCACGCTGATCGGCACGAATATCTGCATCGTGACGCTGTCGGCGGTGGGAGCGCACACGATGCTTCCGAGCTGGGGAGTTCCCATCGCTCTCGCGACCATCCTCGTGGACATGCTGATCCTCGTGCTTGCGGAGATCACCCCCAAAACCCTTTCTCTCTCCAATCCCACGTTGAGCAGCATGAAGGTCGCGAAGATTCTCGATCTTGCCGCACGCGTACTCGCTCCGCTCATATGGCTGCTCACGTACCTGCCGTCGAGGATTCTGAATATCGATGCCATTTTCCATACCGGGGAAAGCGATGTCATAACGGAGAGCCAGATCGTGCACATGATCGGGCTGAGCGCGGAGCAGGGGGGCATAGAATCATCCGAGGGCGAGCGTGCGGTGAGGGTCTTCAAGTTCGCCGACTCTACCGTTGAGCACGTGATGACCCCGCGTGCCGACATCGTTGCGCTGACTGAGGACGCCACATTGAGGGAAGGGCTGCGCCTTGCGAACGCAACCGGTTTCTCCCGCATCCCTGTTCTTACCGCGGACGGGCGCGAAGCCATCGGATTCCTTGCCGCGAAGGACTTGCTCAGATTACACCGGGAAGGGCGCCTCGATGAAGAGGTCCGTGACCATGTTCGCGAGATCAGGTTCGTTCCGGAGACCAAAAAGGTCCTCGGACTGCTCGGGGAGTTCCGGTCGAGCGGGGAGCAGATGGCACTCGCGGTGAACGAGCACGGAACGATCACCGGACTGGTCACGCTGGAGGACCTCCTGGAGGAGATTCTGGGAGAGATCTACGATGAGTACGATAGGGCTGTGCCGGGAGCGCAGTGGGTGCGCGGAAGCCTGTCGATAATGGGGAGCTACCCGGCGGAAGAACTCGCGGAAAGGCTTCAGATTGCACTGCCGGAGGGCGACTACGATACCACCGCCGGTCTGATGCTTCATCTGCTTGGCCATGTGCCGGAACCGGGGGAGAGTGTGGAGATTGACGGCTGGCGGCTGGTCGCGACCCATATCATACGGCACAGGATCACCAGGATACTTGCCAGACCGCAGGAAAGCCCCGGACAACCGTCCGGGCCGCCTGAACCCTCCTCAACTGCCTGATTATTCACATCACGAACGCCACCCCTCATATCATAATTTACCCGGCAAAATTCCCGGTCATTAACCCCCATTAGAACTCCTCAATAACCGTCGGTCAATGGACCCCGATTCTATTGTTGCGGTTACCAGTCTCTTCAGAACCAGGCAACAGATATGACACGTGTACACTTCGCCATGGCAGTGATAATCTTATTCGAAGTCATTGTTCTGTTCATCGGCTGTCATGGCGGGAACAGCAATCCGCTTGCTCCCCCGAGCGGGGAAGAGCCGACGGCTATGGCAGGACCGGCGGATCCATCTATTGAGGATTTGGCGCACAGGAGCGTGACAGCTCGGACCCCGGTGATCTGGGGCATTTACGAGATCGTGTACAATGCCGAGACTCACGAGATTTCATCGGTTCCGCTTCGCGCTCCACAGTTCACCCTCAATGCTGTTCCGTTCCTTCAGCCCCCGATGGGATCGATCTCATCGATGACGATAGGGGTGCTGGACGACAGCACTTTCCTCACGGACGGTCGAATTGACGTGAGAGTGATCCTTCATCACCCCTTCCCGGGACAGGCGTTCTATACTGGATTCGACGTATGCGGTGTGTTCATGACCGAGGGATCCGCGATATCGCCCCAGAACACCAACCTGAGGTACGCGGATCCGGGAGTCGACCCGGTCCTTCTCAACCCGGACGGCTACACGCGATGGATGAACCCGATGGAGTTCCTGAGCGGGGACATCCTCGGATACGAACCGGGCGTATGGGGAACCATCAAGTCGAGTGAGAATTCCGGTTTCCTTGCCGGGGCGACACTGAATCCGTACAAGTACTTCGCGCAGTGGCTCGATGCCGATGAGGAGATCTCGGACTGGCTGACACGCCCTCAGGCGATAAACAATCGCGGCATGCTCGGCGCCGGCGCAAGTTGTGCCAGGGACTACCATCTCCGGTTCCCGATAGAGGATCGGAAGG
>CAYLVL010000022.1:0-12304 GCA_964387135.1 uncultured Planctomycetota bacterium | reverse complement strand
CACCGACATATCGAATGCCTACTACACCGAGACCGAAACGGGCGGCACGATCGGATTCGAACTCGAAATTCTGGACTGGGACGCGCGCCGGAACCCGGGTGGAGTTCCGGACGAGATCGACAAGTTCGTTCTCTGGAGCAACGATTCGATCATCGACGGCGGGTACGCGGAAGTCATGTCGACGGAGGTCGAGTGGAATTCAGGATTCACCGCATCGACATCGGTGGCGACAATCGAGATTCCTGCACGACCCGAAAGGTCGGGTGACCACACGATCTGGATCGAGGTCCAGAGCAAGTATCCTTCAAGGTACGACCAGGGTTTCGGGGCGAACGTCCCCACTGATCCCCTTGCGTCTTATCTCTGCGCGACCATCGATGTTAAGGCGTGCCCGAAGGCCGGATCGGGACAGATCCAGGACGGCGAGGCGGGATCGGGGCAGTACCTGGATGATGTCGTTATCAGCGGCGAGAACTTCGTTGACGGCCCGGATCTGGGCTTCTGGCTGGAGTTCATTGAGGCTGGCGGCGAGAGCGATCGCGACGGATACTCGATCGAGGCGACGGACATCCACTATCTAAGTGACACCAGCGTCACCGCCGATTTCGATCTTGCCGATGCTCCGTACGGAGACTACGGTCTGGGTTGTCAGAACGGCTGCGGTACTATCACTGAGCCTGAGGACAACAACTACTTCGGCAATATCAAGAAAATCAAGATAAAGATGCAGCCCCCCTTGAACATAGAATTGTCAACCAATCGCGCAGGGCCGAATCCGCAATCCCTGGAGACGTTCACCATAAAATGGACCCCGGTTCCGGGAGCGATGTTCTACCGAATCTGGGGCAAGTTCTACGATGTCAACGGAAACTCCCTCGGAGGCGGGAGCGTCATCGGTCTAGCAACCAATCCGGAGCGTACATTCAACCTTTACGCTCTGCCTACGGGACCGAGCGGGATAATCGAGGTCTGGGTCACCTCGCTGCCCAGCCTGGATCCCGACCTGGACGACTACGAGTCTTACGAGAGCACTCACGGATTCCTGTATCTTCAGAGTTTCGAAACCGGGCTTGGCTTGTGGCAGGTGCGGCACAGGGAATCCGACTGGAGATTCATCCGGTCAACGGTCGAGTGCTCATACGAGAGCACATGGGGGCTGAAGAGCTACGGACATCCGAACGGCCCGCAGTGGGTGGTCTTCTCGAGCCCGGCCATTCCGGAGGTCCAGGGCGCGATCACGGCCAAGATCGAGTTCCTTCATCGCATGGCGTCCGTCAGCGAACCGAACGGATACCAGGTCGGCTGGCTGGCGGAGCTCCCGGTTAACGGAGATCAGATAGTGGACGGGTACTACCCGATCCCGACCGTCAGCTACGGACAGCCGTATAACGATACCGACAGCGAAGGGCTGAGGGACAACTTCCTCCTGCTGCCTTATTACGACAACAACTTCCAGTGGGACGGCATGGACTGGGACGGATGGTATCTGAGCGGATTCGACATCTCAGAGATCATTGCGGACGGCATTGAGAACCACATCGTGATCGGCTCCGGAACCCTGGCCGCGGACCCGCTGGAGATCTGCATCGATGACGTGGCGATCATTATCTACTAAGTCGCAGCAAACCGGATAAGAACTCATAAGGGCCGCGATTGCGGCCCTTTTTCGCCCCCTTGAAGCGGGGATATCCGTCGCCCGGCGCGAGATAAAGCCCGTTTGCAATACATATATAACTGCCAACCGGAATGCACGGAGACTATTTCGAAAGGTCCCGAGAGCCTTCATCTGGGAGCGTGTCATGAACCGGACCCATATCGCAATCGCAGCTCTTATTCTCCTGGAGATACTGCTTCTATTCCTGGGATGCCAGGGACACAATCAGAATCCAGTCACGGCAGTGCCGCACCCGGGCTCGCAGGAAGCTCTTTCCGATGAAGTGGTATCCGAGCTTCCCAAAGGGCGTACGGTGGCGAACACGCCCGCGCTTTGGGGGCTGTACGAGTTCGCCTACGATCCACAGAGCCACGAGATAAGCGCTGTGCCGCTGAGAGGCCCGTCCTTCGCGCTGAACGTCGTGACCTTCCTTCAGCCGCCGAGAGGCTCAGTCCATGACATGATGGTCATGGTACTGGATGATTCGCAATTCTACAGCACGGGTCGATTGGATGTCAGGGTGATTCTGCATCACCCGTTCCCGGGACAGGTGCTGTATACGGGCTTCGATGTGGCCGGGGTGTTTCTGACCGAAGGCTCGATCACCGCTCCTTATGACACCGACATCACCTACGCGAATCCCGCGTTGAATCCCACCCTTCTGAACGCCGACGGCTACACGAGATGGATGAACCCGTCCGAGTTCCTGACCGGTGACATTTTCGGTTACGAGGAGGGATTCTGGGGAACGGCCAGGTCCAGCGAGAACTCGGGATTTGTGGCAGGCGCTACGATTAATCCCTACAAGTACTTCGCTCACGGGCTGGCGCCGGACCAGAGCCTTGCGGACTGGCTTCGGGACACGTGGTCTGTCGACGGCAGAGGCATCTTCCCGAACGGAGCGACTTGCGCAAGGGACTACGAGCTTCTGTTCCCGATAGTCGGGGACAAGCTGGTGTTCCATTTCAACTACGCGGTGCTCGCGAACTGGCAGGAGCCGATGATTCGCCCGATTTCGGATCCGATCGCCGACTTTCCGCACGATGCAAACGCCCGATACCCGGTTCACGTAATCGGGACGGATCGGTCGCAGGTGTACCATACGCCGGGCGACGCAGGAGGAGATCTCAGGTTCGACATCGAGGTATTCGACTGGGACGCAATCAACGGCTCCAGCAATGTTCCCGACGAAGTCTCGAAGTTCGTGGTCTGGAGCGACGAGCCGCTGGTTCCGGGAAACTCGGTGGAGATCATGTCTACGGAGGTCGAGTGGAACTCGGGCTTTACCGCATCGGTATCCGTCGCAAGTGTCGAGATCATGGGAGCGGTTCCCGAGCGCTCAGGTTCGATGCATGTCTGGGTGGCTGTCGAGAGCGCCGATCCCTCACACTACGACCAGGGCCTCGGAGCAATGGTCCCGGACGACCCGATCGCGACATACCTGAACATCCCGGTTGACGTGAAAAACTGCCCGAAGGCGTTCGTGAGCCAGTTCGAATCAAGCAAGATGGGCAGGAACTCGCACCTCGATGATGTTGTAATCAATGGTGAGGGCTTCTCGGAAGGAGACGACTTGGCCATATACCTTGAGGACCTCGGCAACGAAGGGAATAGGAACGAGGGCGACAGGATCTATGCAACGGACGTGAGATTCATAAACGAGTCGACGATAACGGGCGACTTCGACCTCCACAATGTCCCGATCGGCGACTACAGCGCCGGCTGTGTGAACGGATGCGGAATCGAGACGACCCCGGACGATCACTACGACGACAACAGGGAAGTCAAGATTCAGATCGTGCCGCCGACTCCGTGGGATATCGTCATCTCGACCGGACGCAATACGGAGAATCCGGCGCCAATCGAGAGCCTCTCCATGTTCTGGAATGAGATTGACGACGTGGAGTATTACAGGATCTACGCGAAGTGTTTTGACGTCTTCGGCTCGCTCCTCTCCAATTCGGAGGTAGGCGAGACCACCGAGAATTACTACGTGATGGCGCTCTCCGATCTGCCGGTCACCGACTCAGGGGTAGTCGAAGTGTGGATCACCGCCTGCGGAACCCGGAACAGCACGGAGTATGAATCCCTGCCAAGCCGGTCGGTCTATCTGTACTTCCAGGGCTTCGAGCTTGGCATGGGATCATGGAGTATTCGAGCCGAGGAGGCGGCGAACCTTACTCTCATCAGATCCTCGCTGAACGCCTCCTATGAAAGCAACTGGGGCATAAGAGCGTACGGCCTGGTGCCGTGGTACCCTGACCTCTGGACGCTGCTGGCGACGCCGCCGCTTCCCGACGTGGATGAGGCGGAGAATGTTCGGTTTGAGCTGCTTCACAGGCACAGGGGCATCTACCATACCAACGGCTACCAGGTCGGCTGGTGCAACGAGCTTCCGGAAAATGGGGAAGCCACGGTCACGGACTATCATCCCATAACAGAAGTCACGTACGGACACCCCTACAATGACGACGAATGCAGCGCATTGCGAAGTGAGTTCAATCTCGAACCCGATGAGGACGCCAACTTCCAGACCAACTATGCGGGCTACGAAGGCTGGTACCTGTCGGGATTCGACGCATCGGACATCGCGCAGGATGGTGTCGCCAATTATCTCGTCCTCGCGCTGGCGGGCAACTACTTCAATGAGCTCGAGCTGGCGATCGACGAGGTCGCAGTGCTGATCTACTGACGACATCTTAGGAATAGATGCGAGATCGAAGGATCACCCTGGGGGTCGCGAAAGCGGCCCCCTCTCTATTTGTTCGAGCTTGCATGAATCGGCATCCTTGTCGGCGGGCGGCACGTATGAGATGATATAAGCTCGTTGAGATGCCCGATACCGGTCAGGACAAGGTTCTGGAAGAAGTCGTGGAAGGTCTGCGCTTCCCGGACAGCCCTGATTATGATCGCGCTGTCGAGATTCTCGGCCGCATGCCCCCTGGGGAAGTGCGCGAACTTTTCGGCAGGCTGATGGACGACCCTGACGCTCCCCTGGCGCTCGGGGTCACCAGGGCGGTCGGAATCCTCAAGCTTCATGAGGCCACCGATCTGATGATGGCGCTGGTGGAAGAGCCCGGCAAGTGGTTCGGGCACGCGGACCGGGCTTTGATACGGATGGCCGCGGTGGAATCGCTGGGGCTCCTGAGGGCAAGCGAGAGCGTGGAGATCCTCCTGGGGCTGATCAGCGCATCGCACGACGCCGAGATCCAGCTCGGAGCGGTCAGGGCGCTGGGCAGGATAGGAGACCAGTCCTCAGTGCATCCGCTGATTGCAAGGATGAGAGCGCAGCCCGCTATCGCCCTGTCGGCGACCGGTGCTCTCGCTCAGATAGGCGGCGAGGACGCGTTCCAGGGACTTCTCAAGGGCCTTGAGAGCGACGAGGAGATGATCCGGTCGGCGTCGGTATGGGCACTCGGCAAAATGGCCGATGAGAGAGCAATCAGACCGCTCATGAGACTGGTGATGAGGTCGGATGCCTTCCTGCGACGGGATATCGCGTGGGCGCTTGGCCAGATCGGCGGGATGCTTGCGAGAGTGGCGCTGGGAACGCTGTGCCAGCGCGATCCCGATCCGGGAGTCAGGCGCGAGGCCGCTCGCGCCATTCAAGGAGGCGCTGTTCTCGGGAGGAGCGGCGGAGAAGCCTCAACCGAGGAGTAGAAGGACATTAGTACAAATTGGATCAGAATAGCATCTCACTTAACTCTATAACGAATTACCTTGTATTGGCAGCTTCCGTTTGCTACAATGTGTTAAGCACTGAATCGGAATAGGCATAGAATATGCCTTATGGAATAGATTCTACTTGCTTGCATCGCCTGACAAGCTGAGGAGGCATCATTGTGTACACGCAGAGACCCTTCCTGCACGTAATCATCATTTGCGTGATAATGGTTTCGTTCACGGTCGGCTGCGCGTCCGGCACGTCGGGCCCGCTGGCACCATTTTTTTGGCAGGATCAGAACGGTGATGCCTATGCAACGATCTTCTCGCACAACTAGCCCGACAGGGATTCGCGGATGAAATCCCCCCGGCAAACGGGGGGATTTTTGCTATATTATCAGGGGTTGGAGATAGGACCGGGGCACTGCTGATAGAGGGAGGACGAGATGATGAGCATAAGAAAAGCGACGATCATCAGTGTCTGGATACTTGCACTGCTTGCCGCCGTATGTGCTTCCTGCAAAGGGAGGCTGAGAGAAAGGATCAGGGAGAGACGGGAGGAATCGAATGCCGACATCGGGCAAGCCCTTGGAGAAGACATATCGCCGGAGCAGGCCTTCGACTACGAGTCCGGCGATCTGAACGCCGAGTTGACTGAATTTCAACCTGAAGGGCCGCTTGAGTCGCAGCTTCTGGATGATTCCTATACCCTCTACTATCTCCAATACCAGAGCGAGGGAGATACGGCCAAGGCACTCTATGCAGTCCCGGCCGAAGGCGAAGGTCCGTTTCCGGCGGTTCTGCTGATCCACGGGCATCATTCGTCGAAAGCGTACATGATCGGACGCTATGCCGCTGAGCTCGCATCGAGAGGAATCGCGAGTCTGGCCATCGATCTTCCGTTGCAGGGAGAGAGGAAGGTCGAGGGAGAGGATTATTTCCCGGGAGATATCCGGAAGACAGCGGAAACGCTGAAAAGGTCGGTGATCGATGCTCGCAGAGCACTTGACTGGCTTGAGACAAGGGAGGAAATCGATTCCGGGAAAATGGGCGTGATCGGGTATTCACTCGGAAGCTGGATAGCGACAATGGCGGCATCGGCGGATGCGAGGCTGAGAGCGGTCGCTCTGAATGTGATGGGAAAGGGCGAGCCGACGGCCGTGGTAGGCAGTTGGGAGATTATGACCGAAGAGCATCCGGTCCTGTCGCATCGACTGGAGGAGCTTGGGATCGATCTTTCGCTGCATAAGTTCAGGGGACGGCTTATCGAGGAATGGATCGCGTCTGTCTCGCCGAGGCCGATTCTCATGCTGAACGGGGAGAGAGATAGAATCGTGTCCCCGGACAATGCCCGTGCGCTGTTTCAGGCCGCGAACGAGCCGAAGCAGATCATCTGGTATGACTCGAGCCATGTATTGCCCCCTCAGGCGACGGTCGACTGCGTCGAATGGATAGCCGGACGATTGGGAAGTTGAGCCGGAAGAACGAAAGACGATCGTGGTTCAGCGCTCGACGGTCGAATGCGATCGCGCTTCTGCTGGTTGTGATCATCTATTTCGCTGGAGCGCGCTTTGTCATCTCCGATCCGCGTGCCGACGAGCCGATGCACTTCGTGATCCCGTTCGCGCAGGATATGCCGGTGTTTCATTGCCCTTTCCGGACGATTACCGGAATCCCCTGCCCCATCTGCGGCATCACGACATCCAGCGCACTGATCGTCAGGGGCGACCTCGCGGGGAGCTTCCATGCGCATCCGCTCGGACCGCTTCTTGCTCTCGGAATGGCCCTTGTAATCCCCATTTCCGTTCTGCGACTGATATCGGGCAAAGACGATTATGCAACTCGGGAAGAAGGCAAGCTGAATCGGCTGGTTCTGTGGATGTTGCTCGCGATGATCGCTTTTTCATGGGCGCTGATTCTTCTGAGGCATTATGGGATAATCGGCTGGTGAAACCGGTCGGTTATGATACGATAGATCAGAAGTCCAATCCTCCTCCGCGCAACGAGAGAGGCTAACAACATGCGAACCGGATTCTCACTTTCCGTTTTCATACCCTTGCTGCTGACGGCGCTGATTTCGATGAGCTGTGCCGGGACAGAGCTTCCGACTATTCCTTCCGCCACCGACAACATCTCGAATACCAGTGGAAATACTCATACCTGCCTTGGGCTGTGGCAGTTCCGTATCGACCCCGATAACGACACGGTGGAGTTCATGCCGTTGAGGGTCGAGCAGATTCATATGAACGGGCTTGCCTATATGGAACCGCCCGCCGGTGTCTCACTGGCAATCGATCAGGTTGTGGACATCACGCCGGGCGAGGTAACAGTGGATATTGCCATCTCGCACCCGTACCCCGGGATGAACTTCGCTGCCGCATTCGACGTGTGCGGAATCCTGATTACGCACGGGTCGATGTATTTCCCTTACAGCGAGGATCTTCTGTTCCCCGACGAGGGAGACCTGAGGCTGCTGAATCCCGACGGATACATAAGGTGGTGGAACCCGGTGGAATTCCCACCGAACGCGTCGAGGCCCCAGTTCGGGTATATCGACGGTCTTCTTGGAAAACGGCATGACGAATTCAACTTCACCGCGACATTGAACGGATACAAGTATTTCGCGAGCGATCTTGACGATCCGGAGAAGCCCCTGAGCGAGCTCGACACGTCCATGAGAGGCGCGCTTCTGCCCGGCACCACGAGCATCAGGCGATACCAGATCGCATTCACGCCCGGCAACCTGGTGTTCAACTATGCTGTGGACGCCAACTGGGCACCCGCGGAATCGAGCGGTCCGCCCATCGTAATACCCGACGACTTCCCGTTCTCCGCGAACCGTCCGGAGCCATACCGGCTTGAGTTGAAGAATATCGAGAACACACTCGCCTGGAACACAAGTGCGGCGATGGCGGAAGGGGCGCTGGCTCTGTCGGTGTATGTGTACGACTGGCACGACGCGGGCGATGACATGGTCTGCGCGTTCCCCCAGAACGACGAGCTCATGGGTATGTGCAATCCGACGCCGGTGGAGGTCGGAGACGGATACTCGGTGTACAAATTCAGGCTGATACCGATGATGATGGACTCGGCGGACGACATAAGGATATGGTTCGGCGGAGAGTGCAAAGAGACCGGGTACCAGGACATTTTGCCGTTTGAGTTCCAGGGCATGTACATTCAGGAATGGTTCGAGGTGGAGGAGAAGTAGCGGGATAAGCCCGGCTGTCCACCGGCAGCCGGGTTTCTTCAACAGGGAATTGATCAATCGCTTGGGGTATAATCACACCCTCAGAAGTGATCAAGGATTCCCTTTATACCCTTCTCACGCGCATCTCCTACATCATCGGGAAGATCGTCTACTCGATGGTCATCAACCGTACTCTCGGCACCGAGGGTAAGGGTTATTTCGAGCTCATTCAGCTTGGACCCAACGTTCTGGCGAATGCGGGTACGGTCGGCTACAACGAATCCAACACATACTTCGCCGGCAAGCGACCCTCAGCAATACCCACCATCATCGGGAATTCCTACCGCCTGGCCTCGGTTTTCGCGGTTGTTGCCGTCCTTGCCGGAGCGGGCTTCCTGCTCATTCCTGCGAACCGGGGCATTTTCGAAGCGGTTCCGATGTGGGTCGGCTTCCTCGCCCTCGCCGTGATTCCCCTGAGCATTATGGATCTGCTCCTTGAGGGGGTCCTGTACGGCGAGAATCGAATCTGGGTGAGGAACTGGCACGAGATCATCCGAATCGGCTCCGGCATCATCATCATGTTCATACTGGTGGTCTACCTCCAGTGGTTCGTTCGAGGAGCCGTCTACGGCTACATCGCTATCCACCTGTGCCTGCTCATCTTCACTCTGATCGTCATGAGCAGGTTCCACTCACTCAGGGGCGACAGGTTCGACGGCGGGCTTGCGAAGGAAAGCTGGCTTTTTGCGAGGTTCAGTTGGGGCGCGAACCTTGCGCAATACCTGCTCCTCAACATCGACCGATGGCTCATCTTCCTGCTTGCAGCGGCTGCGACCCGCGCCGAGCAGGTCGGGCTGTACTCAACCGCCGCGAATGTCATAGTGAACATCTGGATCATCCCAGCGTCGATTCAGACCGCCCTCATCCCCAAGATCACACAGAAGGGTGAATCCGAAAGGAAAAAACTTGTCCCGCCCAGCATGAGGATAGTCACCCTGATGGTCCTCGCGGCGATTATCATCCTCGCGATCATCGGGAAGCCCGCTTTGCATATACTCTATAACCGCCCCGACAGGGACTGGGATTTCACCCTCGCATACACTCCCATGATGCTCCTGACGCCGGGCATATTCGCGATGTCCTTCGCGAAGGTCTTCGCAGCGGATTTCTTCTCCAGGGGTAAGCCGAACTACTCGATGTGGGTGTCCATTCTCGCGCTTGTGATAAATGTGATTCTCAACCTGATACTCATCCCGAGCGACTGGAAGGTGGGTTTGCTCTCCATCGGGGGGATGAACGGCGCGGCAATCGCGTCCAGTGTCGCCTACACAATCAGCTTCGCGACTTTCCTTTATCTCTACGTCCGGGAATCCGGCGAGAAGTCCAGGGACCTCTTCCTCCCCAAGATGAGCGATTTCATAATCATCTGGACATGGGTCAGGATGCTTTGGGAAAAGCCCGGCAGCCCTGACGACATTGACACGGGGGTGGAATCGTAGTGGCAGGAAAGCCACGATCCGGATCAGGGAAATCCGGTAAGGCCCGGTCTTCGCGAGGGAAGCTCCTTTTTATAAGCTACTTCTTCCCGCCGACAGTGGGCGGCGGCGTATTCCGGCCTTTGGCGACAGTCAGGCACCTGAGCAGGCTCGGCTGGGACATCACGGTCATCACAGCGACAACTCCCCGTCATTATCCGACCGATCCCGAGCTTGAAAAGCAGATTCCGTCAAACGTGGAGATCATCCGTCTCCCCGTAGTGTGGGAGGGGGGCCTGATGCGCCGGGTTCTCGGCCGGATCGGTCTCGAATGGCTCCCGAAACACCTTGTCACCCCGGACGAGCGCATTTTCTGGGTAGAAAAGGCCGCGGACAGGGCAAAGGGACTTCTCAAAGGCGAGAGTTACGATTGTCTCTATACCACCGGGCCGCCCTTTTCGATCCTCATGTGCGGGCTGTGGCTGAAGAGAGAGAAGACGATCGACATTCCCTGGCTAGCCGAGTTCCGCGACCCGTGGACGCTGGCGCCGTATCTGTCGATCCCGAACGCTCACCATCGCCGTGTCGCCGAGGAAGCGGAATCCGACCTCATGGAGCTTGCCGATGCGGTAGTGATGGTCACGCCGACGTTCGCGCGAAAGATGGGCGAGAAGTACCCGCGGCACGCGGGCAAAGTCCACTGTGTACCGAATGGATATGAACAGGATGACTTCGCCGATCTGCCCGCCAGGGCTGCGACTCCCGGCGATCAGTTCTCCATTGTCGCCTCAGGCACGGTTTTCGGCCGGTACAACATGGACGACTTCCTCACCGCCCTCGAAATGCTCAAGGCTTCGGCACCGGAGGTCTATGGCAAGCTCAGGGTGAGCTTCCAGGGGCTGCCGGACTACCGCCTGAATCGTCGTCTTCTTGAAAATGACATGATCGACCGATGCCGATCCCGTGGATTTGTCCCGCATTACGAGAACATACGGGACCTCTGCAATGCAGACCTCCTTATCCTTCCTCTTGCCAGGGTGCTGAACAGAGAGGGGCACATACCGAGCCGGGCGTACGAGTATCTCGCGAGCGGAACGCCGATCCTTGCAATCTGTCCCGACGGCGACCTGGCCGATCTGCTTGCGGGATTCCCGCAGGTGACAAGGGTCATGCCGGGCGACATCGACGGCATTATCAGTGCAATTAAGACGGCTACGGCAACATGGAAAGCCGGCAAAGCACCGCCGGCGCCCGACCCGAACATGCTGCGCTCTCTTACACGAAAGGAGCGCACAAAGGAAATCGATGCGATAATCAGAATGATAACCAACCGGTCAAATCCATGACCCGGATTCTCTACATAGCTCCCGGCGACAACTCCCATACCTGGAAATGGGCAGGCTGGTTCGGTCGGAAGTACCCCGGTGAGATCTCGCTTTTGCCCTACCAGGCTCAGGTTCCGCCCGGCGCGCTTCCCGGCGTGACCGTCTTTGATCCGCACATCCCCCCTTTCAGGATAGCCTCGATCACAACCTGGACGGGGATCGGCCGGGTAAGACGACTTGTTCGCGAGGTGCGGCCGCGGCTGCTGCATGTTCTCTGGGCATACGGCTCCGGCACATACGGCGCCCGTGCCGACTTCCACCCGACCGTCCTTAGTCCATGGGGAAGCGAGATCACCGTATTCCCGAATCGACCCGGCCTCAAGGGTTGGATCCAGAGGCGTCTCATACTTGAAGCACTTCGCAAAGCCGATTTCCTCACCGCGACGAGCCGGTTTCTCTTGGACGCCATTCATGAGCTTGCACCGGGGAAAGACCCGCCGGACCTTTTTCCGTACGGGGTCGATACATCTGTGTTCAATCCCGACGCGGTGCGGGAGCCGTATGAATTCGCGTGGCCTGACGGCTGTCCTCAGCCTCCCGACGCAATCACCGTGGGATTTTTCAAGGCGCTCAAGCCGAAGTACGGCCCTGAGTTCCTTGTGCACGCGATTGCAGAAGCTTCGAAGGAAATCCCGTCGCTCAGGTGTGTAATGGCCGGATCGGGCGAGATGAAGGACGATCTCTTTAGACAGGCGAAATCCCTTGGCATGGACAATCGCATCGTTTTTCCCGGACGCATCCCCTATGCCGACATGCCGCGAGCGCTGAAGGCGATAGACATCTTCGCGATGCCGAGCCGCTACGAGGAACTTGGAGTTGCCGCGCTGGAAGCGTCATCCATGCGCAAGCCCATCATCCTCACCCGCAAATGGGGCATGAAGGAAGTCGCAATCGACGGTAGGACCGGATTCTTCATCGAGCCCGGCGATGTCGACTC
>CAYLVL010000021.1:0-14867 GCA_964387135.1 uncultured Planctomycetota bacterium | reverse complement strand
GTTAATTTTCAACTGGTTACAACGGAGTTCTCCAGCCTGCACACGATAGACCTGGGCAGGCTGGATGTAGTTGATGTCGCCTGCATGGACCCCAGTCCGGATTACTCTCCCAATCCGGACCTGTCCACAATCGCGGTGCTTATCCGGGGTTCGAACGGAGGGTATATCCAGATGTACAGCGCGTACGATTACTCGCTGGTTGAGGAAATCGGCTCAGATTCCGAGGGAGTGATAACCGGGACGCCAGCGGCAATCGATATGGACAACAGCACAGGGACGATGCTGGCATCCAACATGGAAGGCGACGGTTTCACGCTGGTCTACGAGGATTGAGGAGCATTGAAGTATTGACCATGAGGCAGGACACCAATACGATTCGTATCGCGCTGTACGGAATAATCATAGTGCTGGTTGCGATAACGTCCGTAAGCTGGGCTTTCAGAAAGCCCACGGGCATACTTGACACCGCACTGAGCGACAATAACGATCTGATCTACTTCGCAACCGACGCGCCTGACGATTTCATAGTCTACTCCCCAGCCCTTCACACAACGCTCAGGGTGATACCCGCCAGTGAACGCATGAGCGACATGGTTATTTCGCCGGACGGCAGCGTGGTCTGGACCGCTACCAAGTCGGGATATGTCGATCGAATCGAGTTGCCGACCGGCGAGGATATCCTGACCGGGGGCACGACCCTGCATCACAGGATAGCGCCCGTGTTATCGTCCATCGCACTGTCGGCGAACGGAAGGTTCATCGCGGTGGGTTACGGCAACTCCGAGGACTACAACTCGCGGAACATCAAGATTCTGCCCGCGGATTCGGTTTCGCTGAGCGATGAGCTTGCGGACTTCTCGGTATCGGGGGATATCCAGGACATAGTCGCGAACCCGGTGGAGGACCTCTTCTATATCGTCAATTCGCACTCGGATCGGGTGCGGATCTACAATTCGGACACGTTCCGGCTGGAGCCGGACATCATCGAGCTTGGAAACTCACCGGGCACATTCGTTGTTCGCCCTGACGGCCTGAGAGCGTACGGGGCGATGAACGCTCGCAAAGCGGTGGCGGTTGTCGACCTCGAGAGAAACGAGACGACGGAATACATCGCCCTGGGTTACCCGCCGTACGCGATGGCGTTCAGCCCGGACGGGATGAGGCTGTATGTCGCCAGCAGGGATTCAAGTGATGTGGCGATCATTGATACAACCACCAGCGAGATTATGAAGCAGTTCAGGCTGCCGCCGAGGCTTGAAGGACTGCTGGAGTTCAACTTCGCCGAGATAATCGGGATTTCTTCGGATGAGAAGTATCTTTACGTCCTGCCGAAACGTCCGGAGCTGGTCATCTACGACATCTCGATGGTGCTGGATCCGGCCAGAGAGGAAGAAGAACCGGTGATGGTGCAAAGCAAGATTCTTCATGCCACGCCGTTTCGGATGGAGGTTATTCGCGGGCAGGATATTCCGGGGGTCTAGGCGGCCAACCGATTTGAGAATCAGGAAACACGAAAAGCCGGCATCGGAGCCGGCTGATTTTTGTCAAAATCGGATATTCCGCCTAATTCTCGCTCGCCGGATCGATCCTGCAACTCGAGTCGGAGCAAAGGGGACAGGCTGATCTCTTTGCCCCTCCCTCGCCATTGCCGCTACGGTGGTCGGTGGCGTAGAAGCCTCTGCCCTTGAAAATCACGCCGACCTGACTGATGATCTTCTGGGTCCGGCTGCTGGAGCATTCCGGGCACTTGTACTGCTTCTTCTCGCCGATGGCATGCTCTCTCTCGAAGACATGGCCGCACGCTTTGCACTGGTATTCGTAAATCGGCATTTCGTATCACACCTCTTCGACGGATTGAAGGGAATCTAGTCGTGCCCCTCCGTCCCGTCCTCTTCCGGAGTCACCGCGGCCGGATCGACAATCTCGCCTTTTACATCTCTGGGCTCGACCGTCCTGACCGGCTGAATGGGACTTGCCGACCTTGGCACCAGGCCGGCCATCTCGCGGTAGTCGGTTTCCGTGAATCGCTGTTGTATCTTCTGATAGAGCCTTCGCAGCAGCTCCTCGATTGTCTGCTGCATTTCCTCCATCTGCTCGCGCATACGGAGGATGATTTCCACCCCGGCCAGATTAACCCCCATGTCCTGAGTAAGACTTATTATACTCTTCAGCCTCTCGATGTCAGCCTCACTGTAGAGCCTGGTCTGGCGGTTGGTACGCTGAGGCTTGATGAGCCCCTCGCGCTCGTAAAGGCGAAGCGTCTGGGGATGGACGCCGACGGTCTCGGCGACCACGCTAATAGGGTATTTGGGCCGGTGCTTCTCCTCGTCTTTCATGTGCTTCAACTTCGATTTTCGATGGTGTCGGGAGGTCGAAGAAGACCTCGCACGCGTTACCGCTGATCCTGTTAACGATTGCCGTATATCTCGACGTATCGTTTCCGGATAGAATCTCCGATTCCTCATGACACCCGATGAGATACAGGTCCCTGGCTATCAGTTTCGCCGTCTCATCGCTAAGGTGTCCGATAGTAAAATTTTCCGCATCGAGCTTGCGGGTGGAAAAATGCGCCTTCGCGCGTTTCAAGGATTTCATTTTCTTGTACGGCCTCCTCTCTCGTGTCCCCTGAAATCGACCCGCACGAAATAATTCGGTAATAGTCCACCTGCGCAAATCACATTACAGGCCCTTAACTATCCCTATTGTTAGTATCACCTCCTTCGGTTTGCGTGTCGTCACTTTCCGCCGCGTCCGAAGGCGCCGAAACCACAACCTGCGCCGACCTCAGCACCCGATCGTGCAGACGCCAGCCGCGGCGGTGAATCTCAAGAACGGTTTCGGGTTCCACATCTCTCCCTTCGCGGCGCTCGACGGCTTCCATCATCAATGAGTCATACCTGTCACCGATCCTCACTTCAATCGGAGTTATGCCGTGAGCTTCCAGAACCCTCTTGAGTTCCTTTAACGTATATTCTACACCATCAATGATGCTTTTGGCTTCTTTTGGCAGTTTTTCCGCGAAAGAAACAGAGCTTTCGAAATAATCGATGACTCGAAGAAGGTCATAGGCAAGATCGTATGATGCATATTTCCGTATCTCGGCCTTCTCTTCCTCCACACGTCTCTTGAAATTGAGGAAACTGGCTCTCTCGCGCTGCCAGTTGGACTTCATCTCCTCGTAAAGGGCTGATATATCAGTCTCCTCTTGAGACTCCCCGGGAGGCAAATCGGTTGCATCTGCAATCTCGTCGAGTTCGGCTTCATCGTCGACGATGTCCGCGGCATTGTCGGGGACAGGCGTCAGCGCGTCGCCGACGCTGTCGGATTCTTCGGAATCAAGATCGTGTATCGGAATTGTCTTCTTCTTTCGAGTCATGGTTGAAGCAAAATCCAGCCTGAATTGCGTCAATTCATCGATTCATCGCCCGGGGTCCACTCCGGCCCGCCTGCATCACCCGGCGGTGTAGGTCCGGCTTCACCGCCCGCAGCCGCCTGGCTCTTGTGAAGGGCCTCGTAGATGGCGGACCCGATTCTCTGGGCAGCGTCGCCGAGTGTCTCTATCGCTCGCTTGTAGTTGTCGACATTATTCGACTCAAGAGCCTGCTTGGCATTTGCAAGCTCCTTCTCGACATCCGACCTGATCGACTGATCGATCTTGTCGCCGTGCTCCTGGAGGTGCTTCTCGGTTGTGTAGATAAGGCTCTCCAGGCGGTTGCGCTGCTCAGTTTCCTCGCGGATGCGCTTGTCCTCTTCCGCGTGAATCTCGGCCTCCCTGACCATCTGTTGGATCTCCTCCTCGGTCAGGTTTGTGGAGGAGGTGATCGTGATGGCCTGCTGCTTGCCGGTGCCAAGATCCTTCGCGCTGACATTCACTATGCCGTTCGCGTCAATATCGAATGTGACCTCGATCTGGGGAACTCCCCTCGGTGCGGGAGGCAGACCGGTGAGCGCAAACCGTCCGAGAAGCTTGTTCTGAGGAGCGATCGGTCGCTCCCCCTGATATACCACGATCTCCACCTGGGTCTGGTTGTCTGCGGCGGTGGTGAAAATCTCGCTCTTCTTGGTCGGAATGGTTGTGTTCTTCGGGATGAGCACGGTCATGACCTGTCCCAGGGTTTCGATACCGAGAGACAGCGGGGTGACATCGAGAAGAACCACATCCGAGACCTCGCCGCCGAGGACACCGGCCTGGATAGCGGCGCCGATAGCGACAACCTCGTCAGGGTTGACCGACTTATTGGGATTCTTGCCGGTAAGGTCCTTGATGAGCTGCTGGACGGCGGGCATTCGGGTGGTACCGCCGACGAGGAGCACCTCGTCGATATCGCCCCTGGACACACCGGCGTCCTTCATGGCAGTCTCGGTCGGACCCTTGGTCATCTGAACGAGATCATACGTCAGCTTCTCGAACTCGGCGCGGGAGAGGTCGCGAACGAGATGCTTGGGACCGGACTGGTCGGCGGTGATAAACGGAAGGTTGATGGTTGTTGTGGTCTTGCTGGAAAGTTCGATCTTTGCCTTTTCGGCGGCTTCCTTGAGGCGCTGAAGCGCCTGCCGATCCTGCGACAGGTCGATCCCCGTCTCCTTCTTGAAGCCGTCGACAAGCCAGTCGACGACCTTCTGATCGAAATCGTCGCCGCCGAGGAGGTTGTTGCCGTTGGTGGCCTTGACCTCGAAGACGCCTTCGGCGATTTCGAGGATGCTCACATCGAAAGTGCCGCCGCCGAGATCGAAGACCATGACGGTCTGCTCGCCCTTCTTGTCAAGTCCGTAGGCGAGAGCAGCGGCTGTAGGCTCGTTGATGACGCGCTTGACGTTGAAACCGGCAATGCGGCCTGCATCCTTGGTGGCCTGGCGCTGGCTGTCGGTGAAGTAGGCGGGGCAGGTGACCACCACGTCAGTTATCGGTTCGCCCAGCTTCGCCTCAGCATCACTCTTCAGCTTCTGAAGGATGAAGGCGCTGATCTCTTGGGGAGTGTACTCCTTCTCGTCTATCTTGACTTTATAATCGCGCCCCATCTGTCTCTTGATGGATGTTACGGTTCTCTCGGGATTCATGACAGCCTGATTCTTGGCGATCTTGCCCACCAGGCGCTCGCCGTCTTTGGTAAAAGCGACAACGGAGGGTGTGGTGCGGTCGCCCTCGGCATTTTCGAGGACGGTCGGCTCGCCACCCTCCATGACGGCGATAACAGAGTTGGTGGTCCCTAGGTCTATGCCGGCAATTCTGCCCATAGGAGTCCTCCTGGGAAAAGGCCCAGTAATCTGATACTAGTGACAATATATAACCTGAGTCTATTCCTGTCAAGTCATTTTCGAGAAAATAGGGCAAATTTTCGGGCGGAAAGTCCCGGGGGTGCCCTTGCTACATGGAGATGGACCAGCCGCCGTCAACTATGATGGTCTGGCCGGTGACGTAGGTGGATGCGTCTGAGAGCAGGAAGGCGACAACGCTGGCTACTTCGTCCGGAGCGCCGGCACGTCCGAGGGGGCATCTCGAGCGATAGGAGAGGTAGGCGGGATCATCCGGGTCGGGGGTGTTGGATTCAGTGGCGATCCAGCCGGGAGCTACGGTGTTCACCCTGATGGATTTCGGACCAAGCTCAACAGCGAGGACTCTTGTACAGGCTTCAATACCCGCCTTGCTTGCGGAGTAGGCCGCCATTGACGCGCCGCCGAAGCTTGCAGAGAGGGATGAAATCTGAACGATAGAGGCGCCGCTTTCGAGGTGGTTCAGGGCGGCTTCGATTACGTTGCGGTAGCCAAGCAGGTTGGTGGAGATGATTTCGTTCCAATCGTTATCGGTGCGGTTTTTGCCGACGATACCAGCGCAGTTGACAAGAGCCGAAAGGCTATCATGCTTGCGCATGGCGAGGGACATGGTCTCCCTGACCTTTGAAGAGTCCGAAACATCTACAATGTAGCGGCAGACGGTCCACTGATCGGGGTCTTCACCGTTGAACGGTGCTCTCAACGCATCGGCATCGATATCCCAGGCGAGGACAATGAAGCCATCAGCCAGGAGGCGATCGGCGATCGCTCGACCGATACCCGATGCGGCTCCGGTTACAAGTGCTGTCGGGACGTTGTGAGGGGTCAAGAGAGGTTCCTCTCAGCGTTTGTCAAGCGAGTAGTCGGGATTGATTATACCAAGATATTTCAGAGTCTCAACAACAGGCTCGATGCCCGGGGTTCTGTATGCCGCAATGCCCAGTGCGGACGCGGCTTCGACATTCACCGGATTATCGTCGAAAAACAGTATGCGGTCGGGATCGCAACCGAGCCGGTCGATAGCGTACCGGTACGCCTCCCGATCCGGCTTGAGAAGGCCGGTCTCATGCGAGGAGATGTTGAAATCGAGAAGTGAGGCGAGGCCCATTTCGACCATGAGTCGATCCCAGTGCAAATCATTGCAGTTCGTGAGGCTTCCTGTCCTGTGGCTTGATGAAAGGAGATTGAGGAGGTCCGCCGCCCCGGGATAGAGACCTTTCGGCCATGATGTGAATTCTGCCAAGTACTGCTCCTCATCGACAGGCAGGGAGAACTCGGATATCAGACCGGTCGCGAACGAATGCGGATCGCTTCTGCCGGACTCGAAAGCTCTCACTGTAGGGGAATGGATCCAACTGGCCCAGAGCTCCGTCTCCGTGATGGGGTTGCCGCCCAGCCTGCACCATTCGAGCATTTTTCCGACGCCGACCAGCTCGACAAGAACGCCGCCGAGGTCGAAGAGAATCACATCGAATTGTCGCTGCCGCTCAGGCTGTGGAGTCAAGGGGACAGTCCTATTCCATGTCCTCGAACGAGAGGATCCAGTTTCTCAGACTCAGCTCATAGTCGAGGACCTCGTCCTCGGAGAAGTATAGCTCGATTTCTTTCTGGGCGCTGCTCGTGCTGTCCGAGGCGTGTATGATGTTCAGGGGGAGTTCCTGGGCGTAATCGGCGCGAATCGTGCCGACCTCGGCCTCCGAGGGCAGGGTGGAGCCGACCATTCTCCTAACCTGCTGAACCGCGTCCAGGGCCTCGACAACGAGCACGATCACGGGTCCGGAAGTGATGTATCTCATCAGGCGCTCGTAGAATTTCTTCCCCTGGTGCTCGGCGTAGTGTGTCGCCGCCATGTCGTCATTGATCTTGACCATTTTCATGGCGACGATTTTCATGCCGCGACGCTCGAATCTATGGAGAATCTCACCGACGAGGCCGCGCTGGACGGCGTCCGGTTTTATCATCACAAAGGTGCGGTCGATCCTCACGTCTGTTGCTCCTTGACCCCGAACCCGAATATCCCCTCGTAATTCTCTACTAAGAAATATCGTCACCGGCGGCCGCTTTTTTCTGTGAAAGCCACTCAATGATCTGTCTGGCGATGAAGGCGACGATGACGAGGAGGATGATGGTAACGATCACGTAGTCGATAATGTGGAAGTATCCCCTTAGTGAGTTCCAGTTGTCTTTGAGCCACCATCCGGCCCACGCAAGGAACATGTTCCACATCCCGGCGCCTATCGCGGTCATGATCAGGAAGGGAACGATGGGCATCCTGCCCATCCCGGCGGGAATGCTGATGAAATGTCTTATGACGGGGATGAACCGGCAGATGAAGACCGTGGCGGTTCCGAACCTGTTGAAGAATCGCTCGGTGGCGTCAAGATGATGCACATTGAGCAGGAGGTATTTCCCGACCTTCAAAACCAGCGGGCGACCGCCGTAAAGGCCCATCCAATAGGAGAGCAGGCTGCCGACGATCGATCCGAGGGTGGAGCTGACGGCGATCCAGAGCATGGTCATTCTGCCCTCGAAGGCGAGAAATCCCGCGAACGGCATAACGGCTTCGCTCGGGATGGGGGCGATCATGGACTCGAGAGCCATGAGAACGAACACGCCGGGATAGTGGATCGCGTCGACAACCTCGGTGCACCATTCGGCGATTCGCTCGAAGTAGCTCAAGCGCTCCGGGTGATCGCCGAGGGTCTCAGCGGCCTGCTGGATGATGATGATTGCGTTGTAAGCAAACATGGGGACGCTCAGAGAGTCGTGCTCACTTGAAGTGAACGCTCACGCTGGTGCCGTTATGAATGGAATAGATGGCCTTCGCGAATAGCGGGGCCACCGAGAGCACTTTCAGTTTCTTTTTCTTCCCGAAATCGAAGATAGGCACGGTATTGGTGACTACAATCTCTTTCGCCCTGGTTTTCTCGAGCTTGCCGAGAGCGTCGGGGCTGAAAACCGGATGGGTGCAACCGATGTAAACGTCTGTCGCTCCCGCTTCCATGGCGGTCTCGATGGCCCTGACGATTGTGCCCCCTGAGTTGATTTCGTCATCGAGGATGATCGCGGTCATGCCCTTGACCTCGCCGACCACACCGTGGATTTTCAACTCCCCGGTTACCTTGTCGCGACGCTTGTCGATGACGGCCAGCGGACATTTCATACGCTGGGCGTACGCCCCCGACCTTCGTGCGCTGCCCGCGTCGGGGGCGACAACCACCGGCTTTTTGATTTTCTTTTTCTTGAAATACCTGACAATGATGGGCATTGCCATAAGCTGGTCGACCGGGACAGTGAAGAAGCCCTGTATCTGCTCCGCGTGAAGGTCCATGGTTAGAAGACGGTCTGCGCCGGCAGTCTCAAGAAGTCGCGCCACCAGGCTTGCGGTGATGGGAATTCTAGGTCGGTCCTTCTTATCGGATCGCGCGTAGGCGAAGTACGGCATCACCATCGTGATGCGCCTCGCGCTCGCCCGGAGCAAGGCATCGATCATAATCAGCGCTTCCATCAGGTTGTCGTTTACTGGTCTGACGGAGGTCTGGACGAGGAAGACGTCGCACTCGCGGACGTTCTCCAGGATGGTGCAGAACGTGTTGTCGTTCGCGAATTTCTCGTACTTGACCTTGCCGGGCTCGACCCCAAGCTCCCTGCAGATTTCCCTGGTGAGCTCTACCGATGCGCTTCCCGGAAAGACCTTCATCTCGTTCGACGGAAGTCTTCTGCCATGCGCCGAGTGTCTTTGCCCAATCGGTCTAGGCATTTCGGGGCCTCCTTGAGCAGGAATGACAAAGCGGCAGTATAACCGCGAGTGTGAAAGCCGGTCAAGAAAAAGGGCCCCGGAGCGATTCCGGGGCTGAAGTCGGCGGTTTCGTTGAAAGTACCGCTTGCTGAGAACAATGCGAGCACCACCGCCATACAGAACATCATGGCTCTCATGTCGATTCCCCCCGGTTCTGCTCCCTCAGGAAATCCCCCCTGATCCTGACACACTATATCAAGGGCAACTGAACTGATTCCGCTGCCCTGACAACCGGATCGTCCGCTAATAGCCGATCTCACTTCGGGCAAATCAGCACGCGGAGTTCCTCCGTGTCGATAAGTCCCTCGCGGAGCACGCACGGGGGCTCGGTGCAAAGGTCCACTACCGCCGAAGCGGACCGGGTAACAGTCGAGAGCCCGAGGACGATAAGGTCGGCCTCGTGGTTCCACCATGCAAGGAGTTTCTCGTGCATTGCCGACGGGGCGGTTTCATGCGGATTGGCGCTGGTAAGCGCGAGCGGTCCCTCGATCGATCTTGCGATGTTCCTGACAAGCGAATAGTCGGGTACCCTGAAACCGATTGTATCGCGTCCGCCGCCCACAATTCGGTCGATTCTGCCGTTGGACTGGAGGATTATGGTCAGGGCGCCGGGCCAGTACCTTCGAGCGAGCTCATTGAACTGCTTCGGCATATGCCTGACATATCGCCTGATATCGTCGGTATCCGCAATAATGACCGGGATTGGGAGAGTCTCGGGACGGTTCTTGAGTTTGAACAGCTTGCGGACGGCATCGCGGTCGTCGGCCCGGCAGCCGATTCCCGGGATGGTGTCGGTGGGGATCACGATGATGCCGCTTGACTCGAGAGCGCTGCTGGCTTCCCGGACAATCTCGTCCTCTGCGACCTTTCTCTCGAAGATGATCCTTGTCATTGGTCCTCTTGCCCTTCTCCGCCCTTCATGACGAACGCGTGGGGCAGAAGGTCCCCAAGTGTGAATTCAACGCTGCCGTCGATACCGTCGGCGATCAGAATCCTGCCGTCAGGGTCCATGATTTCCGATAGGAACTGGAGGCACATTCCGCACGGCCTCAAATCGCCGCTCGGCTGATCGTCGCGATTCCCTCCGGCGATTGCTATCGTGTCGATCTCTTCCTCACCGTGAGCTATCGCGCATGCCGCCGCGGCCCGCTCGGCGCAGATGCCGACCGGATAGCTCGAATTTTCCACGTTACAACCGAAGTAGGCCGTACCGCTTCGCGCCCGACACGCGGCGCCGACGGTGAAGTTTGAATACGGTGAGTAGGCTACCTTCCGCGTGTCCCGAGCGAGCTCCAGGAGCATTTTATCGGTGAAACCGGTGGTGTCGTCGGTTCGTGCGGAATCGGTCATGGTCTCGCTATGAGCACTCTTGGGATGCCGTTCAGGTCCTGAATGAAATCGATATGGTTCCAGGAGAAGAAGATATCGGCGACGGCTTTTTCCTGTCCAAATCCGATCTCGCTGAGAAGGCAGCCGCCGGGACAGATGATATTTGGAATCCTGGTGGCCATCATTCTGAAGTACTTCAGGCCGTCCGTGCCGCCATCGAGAGCCGTCCAGTTCTCGTGACCGGACACTTCGGGCTGGAGGCCGGCGATCTCACTGGTCGGGACATAAGGAGGATTCGCGGTAACCATGTGGAATCTGCGATCGATCCCGTCAAGCAGTTTGGCGACATCCCAGTGCAGGAACTCGATGTGATCGAAGCGGAAGTTGTCGAGATTTGTGTTCGCGCAGGCTATGGCGATGGGGTCGCGGTCGATCCCGATGCCTTTGCTGATGCTGATTGTGGCCGCGATACTGAGGAGGATGTTTCCGCAGCCGGTGAAGAGGTCGAGAACATGCGGCTCGGGCCAGTCCCTCTCGCCGAGGATTTCGACCGCTCGCTTGACCAGGATCTCCGTCTCGGCCCTGGGGATCAGCACTCCCTGTGCGACCTTGAAAACGAAGCCATAGAAGTGGGCGAAGCCGAGAAGGTGTGCGATGGGAACGCCGGAAATCCTCCTGGCGGCCAGCTTGAAGGCGCTCTCGATTTGCTCCGGCGTCGGGTCCTTGACCAGCCCGGCCCTGATGCCTGTGTAGTCGCAGTTGAGCACAGTCTCGAGTATCTGGCGCGCTTCCTGGTCATACTCGTCCAGACCGCCTGCCTGCATGAACGTTTGAAGTAGATTGAGAAGCCCCTCGGCGGTTGTGCGTTCGGCCATGAATGAGTCGAGGCTCATTTCATCGGACCTCCGCAAGCTGCTCCGCTTCGTGCGCAAGCTGGAGCTGATCGATAATGGGATCCAGATCGCCTTCCATAACCTGCACGAGGGCCCTGTCCAGCCCTATCCTGTGGTCGGTGACACGATTCTGAGGAAAATTGTAGGTTCTGATCTTTGCCGACCGATCACCCGTAGTGACCTGGCTTCGTCTCTCGTCCCGGATTTTCTCCTTCTGGGCCTCTTCCTCGCGCTCGAGGAGATAGGCTCTCAGGAGCATCATCGCTTTCTCCTTATTCTGGTGCTGCGAGCGCTGGTCCTGGCACGAGACCACGATGCCGGTCGGGATGTGGGTGATTCTTATGGCGGAATCGGTCTTGTTGACATGCTGTCCGCCCGCGGACGAGGATCGGAACGTGTCGATTCTCAAGTCGTTTTCGTCGATCTGCACTTCCACGGGGTCGGGTTCAGCAAGGACGGCGACGGTCGCCGCGGAAGTGTGGATTCGTCCGCCGGATTCGGTCACAGGCACCCTCTGGACTCGATGGGTGCCTGCCTCGAACTTCAACTTCGAGTAAGCGTTTTTGCCTCGAATCTCGAAGATGATTTCCTTGTAGCCGCTTCCGATGGGCAGCGGATTCTCGCTCAGGATAGCGGTTTTCCAGCCCCTGCTCTCGGCGTAGCGGCAATACATGCGGAACAGATCGCCCGCGAACAATCCGGCCTCGTCGCCTCCGGTACCGGCCCTGATCTCGACGATTACGTCCTTGGCGTCGCGTGGATCTTTCGGCAGAAGGGCGTGCCTGAGCCTGTCGAGTTTCTTTTCCCTTGTTTTTCGCGCCTGCTCCAACTCCTCGCTCGCGAGATGCCTGATCTCATCTTCTTCGCCGCCGCGGAGCATGTCAGTGAGCTCGTCGATCTCGGCCTCCGTCTTTCTGAGGCTGCGGATAAGGTCGACGATGGACTGGAGCTCCTTGCGCTCCCTGCCGAGATCGCGCATCCTCGATGGATCGCCGATAATGGCGGGATCGGCGAGGGCTTCCTCGATCTCGTTGAAACGCTTCTCTATGCCGTCCAGTTTTTTGCCTAAGTCCGACATCTCGTATCTTCCTGTACCGCTTGATTATATCATGCTGTACACTTTTCAAGTCGAAATAATACGGGTTGTGTCATGGATTGGGAGTGAGATGAATTGGCCGTCAAAAGGGCAGTCCCGAGGGCAATACAGCGTTTGGAACGGGGGGAGCCGGGCTCGTATATCCTGGAATTCCGGATTGAGCGGGCTCTGAGGATAGAAGTGGGCAAGCTGGGCAAATTCGAGATGAAGCCGGGCTGGTATTACTACGTCGGCAGTGCGCGTAACGGCCTCGGGGCGAGGCTTCGACGGCATAGCCTGGGACCGGGAAAGATCCACTGGCATATTGACTATATTACCCGGATTTTGCCGCCGTGCAGGATATGGTTTGTGGTATCCGACCAGAGGTTGGAAGACAGGCTAGCGAGGGTAGTGGGGGCGAAATGCCGCCCGGCTGTAATCGGTTTCGGCTGCGGTGATTCACCGGGTTCGGAAACGCATTTGTACTACTCGGGAAGGTCGAGGGATTTTGCGAGGGAGATGAGTGAGCTAGGGGAAGCGCGAAGGGTGAGGGTAGGGTGAATGCGCCCTTCCTGACGGGTCGGGGTTGTGAATGCCTTTTCATGTAACGTGGTAATATAGCTGCGAAATGGGCCCTGAGAAGGACATACCGAGAGCGGGGAAGATGGTTACGTTTAGCGAGGACTACTGCTTCGTGTGCGGCAGGCGTAACCCGATCGGTCTCAAGCTTGAATTCGACCTGGATAAAGAGAATCGTCGGGCGACGAATGTTGTTTCGTTCTCGGTGGAGCATCAGGGATGGGATGGAGTCGTGCATGGCGGGATAATCGCGGCGGTTCTGGACGATGTCATGGCGTACGCGATCATGACTACCGGAAACATGGGAATAACGACGCGGATGTCGATTGCCTACCGGAAGCCGATCGGGGTAGGGGAGGAGATTCATCTCGAGGGCGAAGTTGTGAAGCTGACCGCTCGAACCGCTGTCGCCCGCGGAATCGCCTACACAATGAACGGGTCCGAGAGAGTGTTGAAAGCTGAGGCCGAGGGCACTTATTATCTTGACAGGCCGAAGGGAGATGACCGAGAGTGGGCGAACAGGAAACCGGAAGATCGGAAACGAACGGACCGATAGTGCTTCTTACCGATTTCGGCGAGTCGGACCCGTTTGTCGGCCACATGAAAGGCGTAATCGCGGGGATAGCGCCGGAAGTGCACGTGATCGATCTGTGTCACCAGGTGCCGCCCCAGAACATCATCGTAGCCGGGATGTTTCTGAAAGGCTCATGGGAGTTCTTCCCCGAGGGAAGCATTTTCGTTGTTGTGGTTGATCCCGGAGTGGGGACGGATCGCAAGGCGATCGTGCTCAAGGCTCACAACCGCTGTTTCGTCGGCCCCGACAACGGCTGCCTTCATCCTGTAATCCGCGATGATGAGAAGTGGGAAGGTGTCGAGATCAAGAATGCCGGTTACATGCTTCCGGAGGTGAGCACGACATTCCATGGCCGCGACATATTCGCGCCTGTCGCAGCGCATGTTGCCAACGGGGTATCTCTTGGGGAATTTGGGCCTGCGATTCATGAAGTCGTTCCGATAGACAAGCCGGCTCCCGAGATAAAGGGAGGCGAGGTTCACGGCAGGATTATCTACATCGACCATTTTGGAAACGCATGGACCAACATAACGGGAAGATTCCTGCGGGAAATCGGCTGGTTTGACAAAGCACCGAAGATTGTCACCAGGGTTGCCTCGTGCAAGATCATAGGCCTGAGGCAGAACTACCTTACGGATCACCCGAACAAGCCGATCGCGCTGATCAACTCGTTTGACCTGGTGGAGGTCGCGTGGCCGGGCGGGTCGGCAAAAGAGAAAATGAGGCTGTGGGAAGGTGTCTGGGTCGATCTGGAACTGAGGGAGTAATTTGGCCGTCGCTGCTCAACCGAAAAAAAATCCATATTGACTGTCACAAAATGCCGGTCTGATTCGTTTAGATGGTGTAGGGGCGGGATCATGGTGCCGGAGTCCGAAACGAGGGGCCGGCTTAGGTGATTCAGCCTGGTAAAGCATGGCTATGGGAGGTCGTCGCGGGCACGCTGAGTCTGGTGTTTCCGCATCGATGCGCGGGATGCGACCGGGTTGATGTTAAGGGATTCTGTTCAGATTGCATGACGCAGCTTGAGTGGATAGACCCGGATCAGTCCTGTTCGCGATGCGGGGCGCCGCTGGATATCGGGACCGGATCATCCGGGGGGAAGTGCCGCGACTGCCGAAGGCGGTCCCCGCGATTCACCAGGGCCGTAGCCGCTTTGCGCTATTCCGGACCTCTCGTTCGAGCTGTGGTCGAATGGAAATACAGAAACGAGAGATCGCTCTCGCCGGCGCTTTCCGATCTCCTACGAAGATGGGTTGCCGGGTGTGCTCCGAAATGGTGGGAAGGCATCGATGCGATAGTGCCGGTAGCGCATCATGCAGATACGATGAAATGGAGGGGATTCTCGCC
>CAYLVL010000020.1:0-15269 GCA_964387135.1 uncultured Planctomycetota bacterium | reverse complement strand
AAGATGCTCCGCCAGAGCGCACAGGTTGTTGAAGGAGAAGCCGTGCGAATGGAGCAGTCGGCGGCGTTCAGCGTGCTCGCGGACGATGTGAGCATCAGCGAGTCGGCTGCATTCGTTGTACGAAGCGATACGGCAAGGGTGGAGGATTCCGTGACGTTCATACTCGCAGCGGGGGAAGTCAAAGGGAACGTCACGACCGTATTCACGCCCGTGACCGCTGCGATACTCGGAGCGGCGATAATGGTGGGGATGTGGCTGATACGCCCGAGGCGATAAGACGGAGTCGGTTGAGAGATCTGGAAAACGGGTACAGGCACATTTTTCGCCGAGTAACTCGGGAACGCGGAAAATGAGCCGGTCCCGTTTTTTCATTAGCCGACAAGTCGGAACCTTGCCGCATCGTTCTCCGGAATGTATATTGAGCACCCTTGCATTGTGGAGGACCGCGTATGCGTCTCAGCCATTACCTGGTGCCGACATTGAAGGAAGAACCCGCGGAGGCGGAGACTCTCTCGCATCGTCTCATGCTTCGCGCAGGGCTGATCCGGCAGCTCACCGCCGGTGTCTACTCTTATCTCCCGCTGGGATGGCGAACACTCAGGAAGATCGAGCAGATCGTCAGGGAGGAAATGGACAGGATCGGCTCGCAAGAGCTCTACTTCCCCGCCCTTCAGCCCGCGGAATTGTGGGACGAGACCGGACGTCGCAAGGTAATGGACGAGATCCTGTTCCAGTTCAAGGATCACAAGGGACGAGAACTTCTTCTCGCGCCTACGCACGAGGAGGACATCGGGGAACTTGCGCGCGCCTATGTCCACTCTTATCGCGATCTCCCGCAGCAGTGGTACCAGATACAGATCAAGTTCCGCGACGAGGTGCGACCGCGATCGGGCCTGATCCGAACGCGGCAGTTCACGATGAAGGACGCGTACTCGCTTTCGGTCGACTATGAAGATCTGGATCGATGGTACGAGAAGAACCGGGAGGCATACAGCAGGATTTTCACGCGAGCGGGGCTCACGGTCTACATTGTCGGCGCGCATTCCGGAGCGATGGGAGGAACCGGCAGCGAGGAGTTCATGCTCCCCAGCGACTCGGGCGAGGATTCGATTGTGATCTGCGATTCGTGCGGCTACCTGGCCAACCTCGAAGTCGCGAAAAGCAAGATCAGTCACCGGAAGAAGTCGGATGTCGCGCCGGAGGAGGTCCACACGCCGGAAAGGCGGACGATCGAGGAGGTAGCGGACTTCCTGAAGGTGGATCAGTCAGAAGTCATGAAGAGCGTGGTGTACATGCTCGAACCGCAGGAAATTCCGCTCCTTGTGTTGATACGCGGCGATCTGGATGTCAGCGAGGCGAAGCTGGAGATGGCTCTCGGCGAGCAGCTTTACCGTCCCGCGCACCCGGAGGAGATCAAGGAGATGTCGGGCGCGGAGGCGGGATTCATCGGACCGGTGGGCCTCGTGAGAAAAGATGTCAGGGTACTCGTGGACGAGTCGATTCCACCGGGAGTGCCGTTTGTGGGTGGAGCGAACAAGGATCAGTATCACATCAGGAATCTGATCAGGGGACGGGATTTCGACGGGGAGGAGGTCGAGATACGTCTGGTGCGCGAGGGCGAGTGCTGCGCGAGGTGCGAGAGCGAATTGAAGGTCAGGCGGGCCATTGAGCTCGGGCATATTTTCAAGCTCGGAACGAAATACTCCGACAGCATGGGCTGCATGTTCCTCGATGAGAACAACGAGGAGAAGCCGATCGTCATGGGCTGCTACGGTATCGGAATCGAGAGGATCATGGCGGGAGTGATCGACGAGCATGCCGACGAAAACGGTATCGTGTGGCCCATGAGCATCGCGCCCTATCACGTGATCGTGCTGCCCCTGGATACACGTGTCAAAGAAGCCTGGGATATGGCGGAGGAGATCTACGCGAAATGCGCGGAAACCGGCGTGGAGGCGTTGATCGACGACAGGGAGCAGTCGGCGGGATTCAAATTCAAGGACGCCGACCTTCTCGGCATACCGATCCAGATCATTCTCGGCAAGCGGGCGGTCGAGTCGGGAGAGGCGGAGATCAAGATCAGGAAGACAGGCGAAAGGCACAAGGTGCCGGTCTCTGAATTGAAGGAGAACCCGGCAGAGGCGCTCGCGCGATGGCTCGAAGACCCGGAATTGAGCAGACCGCGAGGCACTTAGACATGTCCGCAGCTTCTGCAATGCCGCTGAGAACAAGAGAATCGGGAATATTCCATTGACATCCAAAATCTGACATGCCAGATAATCTTATCAATTTCGTGGAGAACCACGTGGCCCCCATGAATGAGAACCTCATGACGGCCCGTACGACTTCTACAGGTCCAAGGGCGACAGGCAGTAAATCCAATCGGGGAAGCGCCCTTCCTTACGGTCGTGCCTCTGCGTGGGAGCATTGCATCCCGCGATTTTCCTAAAGCACGCAACCTGTCGCAGTCCTGATCATCCCATTGATAGGCTCATATCGGCCTGCTACAATGAAAAATGATGAAACCGCTCAGGGGAGAAGGCTCAATGAACAAGAAAGAGACACTCAGGGCTGCCGGGGGAATCCGGATTGACCTGCCATTAGTGATCCTAGCGATGATGGCGACATCGCAGATTGCCGGGTGCGCGTCGCGGACACCCACGGACACCGTCATGCGCTTCATTGCAGCGGTTGAGGACGGCGAGTACTTCAAGGCAAGGGCGTATATGACGGAAAGGCTGAAGGAGGAGGTCGGGCCGCTGGATGATGTTCTCGACGCTATGATCGAGAGTCCCGATCCGGCAATGGGGCTGGAGCCGTGGCAGAAAGGGCATCTCGTATGCGACATGGAAGACGATACCGCGTGCGTGCGGAACAGGGATTTCGAATCGGTCAGGTGGATTCTGATCAAGGAAGGCGCCGCATGGAAGATCGACCGCCTCGAATGCGATATGGAGGAGCTTCAGGATGAGATCGAGGGCAGGAGATCCGATCGGGCCGACAGACGCCGGCGTGAGCCGGCACCGGAGAACAGGGATGCTCCCTAGATTCACCGGCGCCGGTGTTGTTTTCCCCGACCGAACCTGATAACCTTCGATAAGCTTTATCAACACAATAACGAGCGAAGAGGGTCAAATGAAGAAAGAAACCAATGCAATCACCGTTCCCGCGATTCTCGGCATCGGAGCGATGCTTGCCGCAACGATGCTAATGGCATTGATTGCCGGATGCGCGGCAAGATCGCCCGAGCAGACTGTCACAGGCTTCTTCCAGGCAATCGATGACGGCAACTACAACAAGGCGGCCAGCTACTGCACAACCCGTTTGCGCGAGGAGACCGGGGACACGGAAGCGGCATACCAGGAGATGTCGGAATCGCCCGATCCGGAACTGGGCGACAATCCGTGGCTGGAAGAGGCTGACCTTGTCAGCGAGATCGAGGGCGACACCGCAAGGGTCTGGCACAAGGATTTCGACGTCTTCAAGTGGATCCTCAAGAAGGAAAGCGGCCAGTGGAAGATCGATGATGTCGATTTCGACATGAGCGGCATGCTTGAGGGTCTTCAGGACATGGTGCCCGAAGGCGCTGAGATGCCGGAGGGATTCGAGCTTCCAGAAGGCATGGAGATCCCGGGGAACTAATCGACGCCCAGGAGCTTCCTGAGTCCCAGCGTGTACTCAGGCTGCGGCTCCATACCGTGAGCCTCGAAGCGTGACGCCAGCGCCTTCGTTGAATCCCCACAATCCGGCAGGATCAATTCCGGCGCGAGTTCCGGAAGCGGTACAGCGAGAAACGCGCGTCCCCCGCTGATCCAGGCGGTTATCACGTGGTCTGGGAGCGGTCCCGGGTTACTTCGACCGCCACGCTTCCTGCAAATCTCAAGGCCCCCGGCTTGTCGACGGTCACCTGCACCTGCCGCACCGCCTGATGTGCGAGGCACATCGCGGCGATTCTCTCGGCAAGAGCCTCGATAAGGCAGTGGCTCGAATCCTCCACCATCGCCACGATCTCCTTCTTCAGAGCACGGTAATCAAGAGCGTCCTCGAATCTGTCGCTCTCGCCGGGCCCTGAGAGGTCGGTTGTCAGAACGACGTTGATGATGACGTCCTGTTTCTCGCGGCGCTCTTCCTCGTCGACGCCCACGATGCATCTCAACCGGAGGTCTCTAATGTAGATTCGATCCATCGGGGTACCCCTTCAAGTGGCGACCGCCGTCGACAAACAAGGTCTGACCGGTTATGAAATCGCTCCTCACGAGAAAGAGGACGGCACCGGCGATGTCTTCAGACCTGCCGTGACGCTTGAGCGGCGCGGCAGGAATCAGTTTTTCAAGGTATGCATCGGGCTTACCGGACGGCGGCAAAATCAGCCCGGGCGCGACGGCATTGACGGTGATTCCGGGAGCAAACTCGATCGCCATCATTTTCGTGAGCTCATGAAGCGTCTTCTTGGCGAGAATGTAGGCGGGATGCGCAAGGTCGATATCGGCGATCCTTGTGTCAAGGATGTTGACAATCGCGCCTTTATCTGCGGCCGCTGCAAATGCTCTCGCGAGAGCAAACGGCGCCCATGTGTTGATTTCGATGCTCCTCATGAGGTCATCAAGCGTCATGTCATCCAGGCTGCCGGTCGCGAAGACCGAGGCGCTGTTGATAAGGATATCCAGCGAGCCGGCGACCTCTGTCGCGCGATGCATAAGGGACTCGCGCTCGTTCCTGTTTCCAAAATCGGCCTTGATCGTCCAGGCGTTGACTCCGAGAGCTTGAAGCTCTGTCCTGAGAGCATTTGCTTCGTTTGACGAGCGATGGTAGTGGACGATAACATCCGCCCCATCTCCTGCAAGGGCAAGAGAGATCGCCCTGCCGATGCGCTTCGCCGCGCCGGTTACCAGGGCGGTTCTGCCTTTCAGAGTTGCAATCGTCATCGACGAATCTCTACGGGCCTACGGTGCGCAGCTACCGAACGAGCCTGTCCATTCTGGCGGCCACGATGAAATCGTTTTTTGGCGGTCCACCGACCTTGTGAGTGGCAAGCCAGATCTCCACCTTGTTGTCGGCAACTTTATTGACGAAAACCATGGCTTCGGCGAAATCCTTGAAGATGAATTCGCGCTCGATCTCATCGTCGCCGATTGACCAGGCCGCAATATGGCCGGCCGGTTCCTCGGCCTCGTCGGCGGTCAACGGCTGAGTGTCGGCGGTGATTGGCTCGATGTTCTGATCTGCGAGAGCCATGTTTGGTTTATGCGTGCTGGAAACGGACACCAATCGCGCGAACAAGTCGGCATTGCTTCCCGATCCGACGGGAAAAGTCAGGGATGAGCACATAATGTACCTCAGGAGGCAGGGTTAATCAAAGAGACGGCATGTGACCTTTGACAAGATGGCGAATGGGTGCTAAGCTTGCGGATTGTCCAAAAGAGAGAGATTGGAAAAAACGGAGGAAGCTTGTGGCATTCGATAAGGCTTCCAAGACCGCGGTAATCGACAAATTCAAGCGAGGGGAAAGCGACACGGGCAGCACTGAAGTGCAAATCGCCCTCCTCACTGCGCGTATCAATCACCTTGCCGAGCATCTCCAGACCCACAAGAAGGATTTTCATTCCCGACAGGGGCTGTTCAAGATGATCGGGAAGCGACGTCGCCTGCTCGAGTACCTGAAGCGCACCGATCTGGAGCGCTACAGGGCGGTCATTGGAGCACTCGAACTGCGCAAGTAAGAGATGGTAGCAACCACACATCTGGTTCATGACCAGATAGCCGTCCCCATCGGAAAAGCAAATCTAGAGATCGTGGTTGGCCCTTTCGCGGGTTTGGCCAACCAGAGCCTGATCTGCCGATACGGGGACACAGAGGTGCTCGTCGCAGTGACGATGAGCAGGGAGCCCCGCGAAGGAATCGATTTCTTCCCCCTCGTGGTGAATTTCGAGGAGAAGATGTACGCGGCCGGGAAGATCCCGGGCGGGTTCATCAAGAAGGAAGGCCGACCCACCGATACAAGCATTCTGACAAGCCGCGCGATCGACAGGCCGATCAGGCCGATGTTTCCCGAGGGTTTGAGGAACGAGGTGCAGGTAGTCATCCTGACCCTGTGCGCGGATCAGAAGAATCCGCCCGATATCCCGTCCATCGTCGGTACCGGCGCCGCCCTTCTGCTCTCGGACATACCGTTCAACGAGCCACTGGCCGCTGTTCGTGTCGGTTACGAGGACGGGCAATTCATCCTGAATCCCACCTTTGAAGTGATGGACGAATCCCCGCTGGACCTCACGGTATGCGCGACCAGGGACCGGGTAATGATGCTCGAGGCCGGTTGCAATGAGGCCGGTGAGGAAATGCTGATCGACGCGATCGCCTACGCTCACGATCATATCCGCGAGATTATCGCGGCAATGGAGGAGCTCAGAGGGCGGATCGGCAAGGAGAAAATCCAATACGAGCCGGGTCCGCCGGTGCCTGATGAGATGGTGAGGCTTGTCGAGGGGTATCTGGACGCCAACTGGACGAAGCTGATTGGCATAGATAAGAAAAAGGAGCGCGATCAGCTCATTGACGGCTTCAAGGAAGACTGCATCCTGGAGAAATTCGGACCCGACAAGGTGGAATGGGCGCCCGAAGATGTAATCGCCCAGAAACACATCATGGAGCTGGTGGAGGCCGGCATCAAGAAGCGCATGCGCGCCAGGGTGCTGGACGAAAAATTGAGGATCGACAATCGCCGCCCCGAGGACATCAGGCCGATATGGGCCGAGGTGTCGAGCATTCCGCGGGCGCACGGCTCGGCGATCTTCACCCGTGGCGAAACCCAGGCGATGACCGTTACCACACTCGGGGCCATCGGGGACAAGCAGAGACTGGACGACATCGGGGTGTACGAGTTCAAGCGCTACATGCATCACTACTACGCTCCGCCGTTCTGCTACGGAGAGACCGGCTTCATGCGCGGACCGGGACGAAGGGAGATCGGCCACGGCGCTCTCGCCGAGAAAGCGCTGAAGAGGATGATACCGGCGGAGGAGGAATTCCCGTACACGCTGAGACTGGTCACAGAGATCCTTTCATCCAACGGCTCCACGTCGATGGCATCCGTGTGCGGCAGCACTATGTCGCTTATGGACGCGGGCGTGCCGATAACTGAGCCTGTCGCCGGAATCGCGATGGGCCTTATCACCGACCCGGACTCCGATCGATTCGTGGTTCTTTCCGACCTCATGGGGATAGAGGACCACTACGGGGACATGGATTTCAAGGTGGCCGGAACGCGCAATGGTGTCACCGCCGTGCAGATGGACACCAAGATAATGGGCCTGACGCACGAAATGATCCGGCAGACTTTCGAGCAGGCGAGAGAGGGCCGCCAGTACATCCTGGACAGGATGCTGGAGGTCATCGCGGAGCCGAGACCGGAGTTGAGCCCGTACGCGCCGAGAATCATCACGGTGATGATCGATCCCGAGAAGATCGGCGATGTCATCGGGCCGGGCGGCAAGGTCGTCCGGGGCATCATCGAGAAGACCGGCGTCGAGATCGACATAGAGGACGACGGCCGGGTCTACATCACCTCGACCGACGCCGAGTCGAGCGAGCGCGCGGTGGCGATGATCAAGGAAATCGTGCACGAGCCTGAGATCGGCGAGGAATACGAAGGCAAGGTCGTCAAGACCACGCAGTTCGGCGCGTTCGTGAAGCTGACACCGTCGCGTGACGGGCTTCTGCACATCAGCCAGATCTGCGATCGCAGGGTGGAGAAAGTCGAGGATGTCCTGCACATCGGGGATATCGTCCGCGTGAAGGTGCAGGACATCGATAATGACTCCGGCAAGATATCGCTGACCCGAAGGGGACTTGATTTCCCGGACGGCGATCCGATTCTGGAAAGACTCAAGAACGTCCAGCCGTCGCACTATGACCGCTCGGGATCGCGCTCCGATCGGGGCTCGCACAGGTCAAGGCGACCCGATAATCGCAGCAGAAGCGACAGGGACCGTCGCGACAAGCGCGACAGGTCCGACAGATCGGACCGCTCCGACAGAGGTAGATCGGACAGGGGCAGAAGAGATCGGAGAAGGTAGAGGGCGGATGGGATGATCAGCACCTGAGGCTGTCAAGGGTCGCCTTGATTTCGTCCTCCGTGATGTCATCGAAAATCTCGACCTCGCCCAGGCCGACGGGGATCACGAACCTGATCAAACCCTTTGTGCGTTTCTTGTCGTAACGGATGGCCTTGAAGACGGTGGCCTTATCAAGAGTCCTGATCAAATCGACCGGCGCAAGCACCTCGAGCAGGCGGTCCATTCTCTCCACGTCTTCATCCGTGACGGTATCCCTCATGCGCCCAAGCTTGAACGCAGCGCACATACCGAGCGCCACGGCCTGTCCGTGCGGGATTTTGTAATCGGAGGCGGTCTCGAATGCGTGCGCGAAGGTATGGCCGAAGTTCAGAAGCGTGCGCTCTCCGGTGATTTCCCTCTCATCCGCACTGACCAGCCGCGCCTTGATCTCGAGGCCCTTCCTCATAAGGGGAATCAGCGCCCACGGATCGCCCTTCAGCTCGTTCCAGTCCTCGCGCGACCATTTCTCTTCCCATGTAGGCCGGTTGAGGAGGTCGGCCCAGTTGTTCTCGCAGTCCTCGATGATGGAGCGATCCGCAATGCAGCCGTATTTGACGAGCTCGGCCAGTCCCGCGAGGTAGTATTCATCGGCTGAGGTGTTCAGGACGACGGGATCGATCAGGATGGCTTTGGGCTGGTGAAAAGCCCCGATGAGATTCTTGCCGCGCGGATGGTTGATCGCGGTCTTGCCGCCAAGCGCCGCATCGACCATCCCGACCAGGGTGGTGGGAATCTGGACCAGGTCTATCCCGCGCATGTAGGTGGCTGCCGCGAAACCCGCCACATCGCCCACGGTGCCTCCGCCGAGCGCGATCACGAGGTCGTCGCGGGATGTTCCTGCACCAAGGAGCGAGTCATGAATTCGGGCCACCTGCTCTGCGGTTTTCGCGTCCTCCCCGTCCGGGATGCGGAGCACCCTCACCTGCTGTCGGGTGCTTTCGAGGTCCTCCTTGACTATACGGGCAAGCGGGAGCCGATCGTCGTCGAGACGGCTTGTGGTGATGAGCCAGACCTGTCCGCGAGGCAGAAGACCGAGTTGATAAAGCATCTGCCCGGCGCGCGCAAGCAATCCCGAATCACAAAGAACGGTATGCGTCCTTTCTCCGAGCCTGACCGTAAGGAACCAGGTGCAGTCCATAATACGAGTTATGGCCGTGGCGACATCCTCGGGACCCAGATGATCGACGTCCATGACCAGGTCACAACGCGCGTATCCCGGCACTCGAGCTTCGTAGAACGGGCGGTTGTATGTGATGAACTCGTGGAGCTTCTCTGCCCTGTGCAGAAGGGGTCGATCCGCGATGCCCGCCAGGCGGTCGAACAGGCTGTCCCATCTCGCCCTGAGCCAGACCAGGACTCCGGACGAGGCCACGATTTGTTGTACTGCGGGATTGATGAGCGTGCCCCCGCCGAGCGCGACAACCTTCCCCTGCTCGCCTTTTTCCACGCTTTCGGCGAGTTCCCTCACGAAATCGAGCTCCACGCAGCGGAATGCCTGCTCGCCGTCCTCGGCGAACATCGTAACGAGGTCCTTGCCGGCGCGGTTGGCGATCTCGTTATCGAGATCGATGAAGTCAACCTTCAGCCGGCCGGCAAGCTCCTCTCCCACCGACGTCTTGCCCGATCCCGAGAAGCCCGTGAGATACAAATGTCCCGTCATGTCAGGCTCTCATTCCTTTGCTGAATCCAGCATAGCTCGTGTTATTCACTCGCGCCCTCCCGCATTCCACCATCCATGAAAACGTCCTCAGCGGTCACCTTCGCGCCCGCCTCGCTCATCTGTTCATTCAGCCAGTTGATGCACTCGTCGCGGTCACACCGCCAGACAGTGCCGTCCAGAAGCCGCGCCTGCGAAGGGAAACAAAGCGCGTGGTACTGGCTGAACGCGCCGTCAACCTCGAACACCCATCTCGCACGGTGTTTCTTCCTGCTCGCGAGGTACTTTCCGGGACCGGCGAATCCCGGAACGCTTATCATGAACTTGTCGAAAATGTCGTAGAGAACGAAGATGAACTCGGCCGCTTCGATGCCCCCTGTTGGAGAAGGCTTGCGGGAGGAGCCGGGGTTACGGCTCTCGCTGTTTTCCTCGATGTCGGACGGGATCATGTTGTCGAGCCTGACCGAGAAATCCACCAAGGCGTAGACGCCTTCCTTCTTGCCCGCAGCGAAGGTGGTGGAATCCTTGCGGGCCTGGTACATGCAGACCAGCTTCAGGATTTCAACCGGCGACCCGTCCGGGATGTAGGCGGCGACAATACGCTTCATCTCTCCTCCGTCAGGGAAAAGCGATTATACCCCGGCGGTCAAAGAGGTAAAAGGGGGGGAGGATATCGACAGCGCGATCTCAAGCAGGGAGTAAGAGCTAAGAAAAGGATGGATTTCATTTATCTGCCGGACCAGAAACCCGCCGCCAGCATGAACGCCCCGTACAGGATCATGGGCGGACCCGGTATAGCGACCGCCCCGCCGAGGAATCCCCCCGGAAAGCCCGCGATCACGCCAACCGGCCAGCCGGGGCGATATCCCGTACGCTTGATCCGGTCCCCTACCGCGGGTATCTGCTGCACGGCAAGCATGAGAACGACAGCCAGAAGGATCTTGAAACCGATCGCGATGCGAAGCTGGGATGCTCCGAGCTTGTCGAAGAAGAACATTTCGATCGGAAGACCGAAAATGAGACCGATAATCGTTACTCCCCAGGCTTTGGGGCGAAAATCGCTCCTTGCGCTCCACCAGACCTGGAAATTTGACGCAAAACCGACAAGAGTAAGAACGATCGAGGATTCTGCGGGATCACGGAAAAGGGGCAGAAGACCCATCGAGATGATTGCCTGCCCGAAACCCGCAACGCCATGCATCAAAGTTGCGAAAAAAAATAACCGCCGCCGTCAGGGCGGTACCTGCCCAGTTCATATCCATGTGAAGGCCCTGATCGGAGTCAGGGAACTATATCATGTAAGAGTCACGATTACACCACCGGGGAGGCTCCAACAGGTTCGTTCGCGTCGAATGATCGTATATAATAGGGCGCCTGAGGATGGGGTAGCTCCCCTGTGAGGATGGCGAGACCGAAGAGTGACAATAGAGAAATCAAGTTTGGCATGTTCGGTGGAGTTTTTACGCCGAGCGTGCTGACGATCATCGGCGTCGTCCTCTTTCTGCGAACGGGCTGGCTGGTAGGCAATTCGGGGCTTTTCGCGGCCCTGCTGATAGTCGTCATAGCGCACACTGTGACGGTCTCCACGGGCCTGTCGCTATCCTCTGTAACCACCAACATAAGGATCGGAGCAGGAGGGGCGTACTCGATAATCGCGAAGTCGCTGGGGCTGGAGGTCGGCGGTGCGATCGGGATTCCGCTTTATCTCTCGCAGGCGATCTCGGCGGCGTTCTATATCGCGGGTTTCACGGAAGCCTGGGTTTCGTTGTTTCCCGAGCATGAACCATATACGCAGCTCGTTGCGGTGGCGTCATGGCTTGTTCTGACGGTTATCTCCTACATCGGGGCGCACTGGGCGATCAGGGTCCAATACCTGATCATGGCAGCGATTGCCGTCTCTCTGGCATCGTTCTTTATAGGAACCGGGGCGGAGCCTGTCTCTCCGACGATGTGGGTGAAGAGTCCCCAGGTGGGATTCTGGACTGCGTTCGCTATCTTCTTCCCCGCGGTCACCGGAATAATGGCGGGAATAAGCATGTCGGGCGATCTGAGAAACCCGAAGACGGCCATCCCGTGGGGCACGATGCTGGCCATAGGAGTGGGATTCCTGGTATACGCCGGCGGCGCGATAGCTTATGCCTGCAAAGCCGACGCCCGGACGCTGGTCGAGAATTCCGCGATAATGGCGGACACAAGCTATTTCGGCTGGACCTTCTATGTTGGTGTCTTCGCCGCGACACTTTCATCGGCGCTGGGATCGCTCGTGGGTGCGCCGAGGACACTGTACGCACTCGGGGAGCATGGTGTCCTGCCGGCCTCGAGGTTCTTCAGTCAGAAAAGCGTTACCGGTCAGCCGCGCAATGCGGTGCTTGTGACCGGGGCGGTCTCGCTGATCTTCATCCTCGCGGGAACCCTGGACACCATCGCACAGCTTCTGACCATGTTCTTCCTCATCACCTACGGCATGCTGAACGTGGTCACGTTTATCGAGCAGGTAACGGGTATCGTCAGCTTCCGACCATCATTCAAGGTTCCCACCTGGGTATCGCTGTATGGAGCGCTGGTCTGTCCGTTCATTATGATCCTCATCAGCCCGATCGCGGGTGTGTTTGCGATTCTTATCACCGCCGGGCTGTACTTCGTGCTGGCCCGGGCGGGTTTGAAGGCCAGATGGGGGGATGTCAGATCGGGTCTGTTCTCTACAATCGCGGGATGGGCGGCGAGACAGGCGGTGCACCTTCCCAGATACGAGAAATCGTGGACCCCCGATCTCCTGCTGCCGCTCGAGGAGCCCAGGGAATCGACTCCGATAATCAGGTTCGCAAGGGATATCTGCTACCCCGGAGGGAGTGTGATCGCGTTCAGCGTGACAAGGGAAGACCACCACAAGAAGCTTAAGGACCTTGATGCTGCTCTTGAGCCGATACGCAATGACAAGCTGTTCTTCATCTCATCGGTCGTGGAGGGCGTGGATTTCGTCGACAAGGCCAGGACAATCATCCAGTTGCTGAGGGAAGTCTACTTCAGGCCGAACGTGCTTCTGATAACGATCGGCGACAATCCAGAGAAGGATCGAAAGATACACGAAATTGCCGACGCTGCGATCGAGGAAAACATGGGGCTTGCGATTCTTAAACGTCATCCGAAAGCCGGATTCAAGAATCACAAGGTTATCAACCTGATACTCCGCGACAAAAGCCCGAACAAGAACCTTGCGATCCTCCTCGCGCTCCAGTTGCACAGGAACTGGGACGTGGCGAAGATCAACCTTGTGTCGCTCGCAGCAGGAGAGCACGATCACGAAACCCAGACGGCATTCTTCGAGGACCTGATCGAGGACGCCAGGCTGCCGGTCGGTACAACCGTCAATGTGATGCAGGGACGTTTCCCCGAAGACCTTGAGCACATGCCGGAGTGCGATATCGCGATCCTGGGGATGGGCGCTGAAGTGTCGCTCGAGCAGATCCGCGAGGTCTACAGCCACGTGAAAGTGTCATGCCTGTTCATCAGGGACAGCGGCTTCGAAAGCGCGTTCGCGTAGAACAGTGAATCCCTTCACCCAATTGACTCAAAAAAGCGACTGACCGCTTCCTCAACCTCCTTCATCGAGTCGCCGCCGAACTTGTCTCGATGTGCGCGTGCGATTTCCAGCGCGACCACGGCCTCCACGACACATGCCACCGACTCAACCGCAGCTACATCGCTTCTCTCTGAGGCTTCCGGCATGATGGGACCTTTCATCCCGCGATGCACAGACATATGCGGCGGACGAATGGTGGCGAGCGGTTTCATCCAGGCCGTCAGGCATACAGGTTCACCGTTTGTAATGCCGCCCTCCAGTCCTCCCGCGAGATTGCTCGTGCGCGCGAACCATGGGGACTGAAACGATGCGTCCGCGACAGCGTATTCATCGTGCGCCGCTTTTCCGCCCATGTACGCCTGCTCGATTCCTGATCCGATTTCGACCGCCTTGATTCCCGGAATACCCATGACCGCAGCGGCAAGACGCGCGTCCAGCCTCTCATCGGGCAGCGCACAGCTTCCGAGTCCGGGTGGCACATGCGCGGCGATGGCCTGAACCGAGCCGCCGAGCGTTTCACCCTCATCCCTGGCCTTCTCGACAGCCTCTTCGATCTCGCTGTACTGATTCCCCGATATCTCCTGCCATTCCAGAAGGCCGGACGGATCGTCCCCGATCTCGATGCGGGTCGGCGGCTCGATGTGCTCATCGTCCACAAGCGCGACCGGACCGAACTCAAGGATTCTGCTGCCGATGTACGTACCGAAATGCTCGAGGTATTGCCTGCAAACCGCTCCCAGCGCGACCGTCATGGCAGTGCTCCGTCCGCTCGCGCGCTCGATCACGTTGCGGGCGTCATCGAGTCCCCATTTCAACATGCCGGCGAGGCCGGCATGCCCGGGCCGCGGGTAGGCTGTTCGCTGAGTTTTAGCCGGAGATTCAATCGGCTGAGGGGACATCTCGTCCACCCAGTTCGCGTGATCCCTGTTCTCGATCATGATGGCGATCGGGCTCCCGATCGTCGAACCGTGCCTGATGCCCGCGAGTATCCGGATGGTATCGGACTCGATCTGCTGTCTTGGCGACCTGCCTATGCCCTGCTGACGTCGAAAAAGCTCCGCGTTGATTCGCTCGGATGAAACTTCAAGGCCGGAGGGAAGTCCCGCGAGGATGCCGACGAGCGCGGGGCCGTGGCTTTCGCCTGCTGTCAGCCACCTGAGTGCCAATCAGCCATCCTCCGAAGACCCTCGGGATTGCCTCGATGCCCAGGATGTGTACGCGGCGACCATCGCGGCGCGCTCGACATCCTCCCTGCCCTTCCCGAACCAGATGAATCGCGAGCTGATCGCCTGCTCGACAAGCATCCCGCCGCCCCCGACCACATGCACCCCCGCGCTCCCTGCAGATCGCATCAGCCCGGTTGTGGGGGGATTGTAGATGAGGTCCACAACGAGCGAGAACTGCTTGATCACCCTTCTTGGAGGAATCGGGCTTGCGTACGGCACCCGACCCTTCTCGTCCGCGCCGCCGAGCGGTGAGGCGTTGATCAGCATGGCGGGCGGCCCCACGAAAAGCGTGCCCCAGTCGAGCCATTTCTGCGTGCTGAAGGTGACATCCGCGTCGGAGTAGGCCACATAGACGTCGTTCTTGATGCTGTGGATGCGGTCAGGGCTTCGGGAAGAGACGATCAGGTTCGCGACGAGGCCGGTGTCGAGGATCGCCCACGCCGCCGCGCGAGCCGCTCCGCCCGCCCCGAGCAGAACGACGGTCCATCCCCTGGACGGAAGCCCGGCCTCATTTACAGCAGCTTGGAGAACCGATGCCAGGGCCGTGCGGTCGGTGTTGTAGCCGATAAGGTGGTCGCCGCGAAGCGCCACCACATTCACCGCACCCACCTCGCGAGCGTTCTCGTGAAGCGCGTCCAGGCGCTCGGCGACCGCTACCTTGTGGGGAGTCGTGACATTGAAGCCGATCGTGTCCT
>CAYLVL010000019.1:7519-15850 GCA_964387135.1 uncultured Planctomycetota bacterium | reverse complement strand
ATTCGAAGAGAGATCATGGTTGTTTCAGCCCTTCGACGCATACCCGTCTTCGAGTTCCACGAGGACCACACCATTGAAACCGCATCGAAAATCGATAAAATCCTCGATAGTCTGGATATCCCCCCGGAAACGGAGGAAGACGAGGAGTAGTCGAACCTCCCGCTCATGTCATCTGCCAAAGAGATCGCGGATTTCATCAGAAGGAAGGATGATTTCCTTCTGACCACTCACATATTCCCCGACGGCGACAATATGGGTTGTGTGCTCTCCCTTTCTGAAGCCTTGAAGTCGCTGGGGAAAAGGTTCTCGTGCTACGTGCAGGGACCCGTGCCGATGATGTACCGATGGATGCCCGGTGTGGACATGATCTCCACTGAAATCCACGACGCCCTCACCCGATTGGACGAGGTTTCCGCCAACCCGGCCCTCATCATCGTGGACTCGGGCGACATCAAGCGCATCGGAGATGAATTCCAGGCCTGGTTTCGTAATCATGACGGGCTCGACATAGCGAACATCGATCATCATGTCTCCAACACTCATTTCGGCACGATTAACTGGGTCGACCCGACTTATTCCTCCGTCGGCGAGATGATCTACGAGATTCTCAAGGAGCTGGGTGTCCAGATCACATCCACAATAGCTCAGAACCTCTACGTGTCGGTTTATACCGACACCGGTCGGTTTTCCTTCTCCAACACGAACGAGCGGTCGCTGAGATATGCGAGCGAGTACGTTGAGGCCGGGGCGAAGCCGATCGCCGCTTATCGCAATGTCTACGCGAATCGCACCCTGGCGAGTTTCAGGCTCGAATCGCTGAGCTTCCAGACGCTGGACATGTTCCTCGACGGCAAGGGCTGCTACTTCTGGGTCGACCAGGAAATGCTCGGGGCGACGGGGACCACCTTCGACGACACGGAGGGCTTCATTGACACCGTTCGAACCCTTCGCGATTTCCTGCTTGTGGTCTTCTTCAAGGAAATCGCGCCCAATGACATTCGCGTGAGCGTGCGAGCGCATCCCCCCATCGATGCGAGCGCGCTCATGGGCATTTTCGGGGGCGGCGGGCATCCCCGCGCGGCCGGCTGCCGGATCGAGAAACCTCTCCAGGAAGCAATCGGCCTTTTCGTGGGTGAAGCCGAGAAGGCGATAGGCTCCGGAGAGGTCCTGGAGAAAATCGGGCAGTCCTGATGGCCGAGATGCAGGATACTCGCTCTCTCAAGCCGGATATCGAGCCGCGTCCCAATGGGCTCATCGTTGTCGACAAGCCGCCCGGCCCCACCACCTACGACTGCATCCGGCATTTGAGACGTGCCTGCCGGATTCCCCGTGACTGGAAAATGGGCCATCTCGGTACTCTCGATCCCTTCGCGACCGGTGTGGTTGTCATCGCGATGGGGCAGGCTGTCCGCTATGCCGAATACGCTCTTCATTCGACCAAGAAATACCGCGCGAGGCTCTGGCTCGGTGAGGAAACGGATACACTCGATCCTACCGGCAAAGTGATAGATGCGAAGCCCGTTCCACCGGGCTTGAAGGCAAGACTCCCGGATGCAGCGGCGAAGTTTACCGGATTCATTGAGCAGATGCCTCCGGCCTTTTCTGCGAAGCAGGTCGGGGGCAGACGCAGCTACAAGGCTGCACGGAAAGGCGAGAAGGTTGAATTAAGGCCGGTGAAGGTCGAGATTCTGTCGATCGCGTTTGATGAACCTGCCGAGAACTGGGTGGACTTCGTCACAGTCGTGTCCGCCGGGACATACATCCGGGCGCTGGGGCGGGATATCGCCCGTGAGCTGGGAACGGTCGGGCATCTCATAGGTCTGGAGCGTCTGGCTGTCGGGCGCTTTCCACTTGAGGAAGCGATACCGTTCGATGCTTTCGAGGTCGGCGGTGCTCGTCCGCTTCTGAATCATTTGCGACCGGTCGAGCAGATACTCGAACATCTAGCGGCAGTGACCATCCGATCCGGTGCCGGCGAGAAGGTTCTGCACGGGAGATTGCTTTCCGATGAAGATTTCGAAGGCGAGCTGCCTTCGGCTGAAAGTCAGGCGCAGGCTGTAAGGCTCGTTGACACTAACGGAAAACTCATGGCTCTGGGACGGCCTTGCGATAATCCTCCCGGCATCGTACCGTTCAAGCCGTGGGTCGCGGACTGAGTTCAGGAAAAGCGGGCATGGACGATTAACGGCAGCATGCAGGAATACCGGGACATATACGAATGGCGACCGCCGGAGTCGGGCTGTGCGATTGCTCTGGGCAGGTTTGACGGTGTGCACCTGGGACATCGCGCTCTGCTCGAACGTGCGGTCGAGCATGCGTCCGAGCACAATCTGGTTCCGGTTTGCTTCAGCTTCCGGGAAGATACATACCCTAAGGCGAAGAAATACGGGCAACTGACCACAAGTGATGAGAAAGCGGAGATCCTGGAGAGTATCGGCATCGAGGTGCTTCTCCATCCGGCATTTGAGCCGCCGCTGATAGACATGTCGGCGATGGAATTCCTGAGCAGGCTGGTTGTCGGACGATGGAAGGCGAAGCTCGTTGTAGCGGGCTTTGATTTTCATTTCGGCAGAGACCGGGGGGGTGATGCAAGTCTGCTGAAGGCGGAAGGCGAGCGTCTTGGCGTGGAGGTCGAGGTATTCAAGGCGTTCAAGGCCGGTGGCGAAGCGGTCAAGGCCACCAGGATTCGACGCTTCATCGCGGACGGTCACATCGATAAGGCTAACGCCTTGCTTGGACGACCTTATTCCATACGAGCTGAGACCAGGGGCGGACGTCAGTTCGGGAGGAGCATCGGCTTTCCAACAATCAACTTCGAGTTTCCCCCGGAGAAAGTGAAACCCGGGCATGGTGTATATGCGGTTCGACTGAGACGATTGGCCGACGGGTTGATCCTGAGCGGAGTGGCCAATTATGGACTGCGTCCCACAATCGAGCCCGACAATGTCGAGCCTCTTCTTGAGGTTCATCTGCTTGACGGCGGGCAGGGAATGGGCCCCCAAGTCGATCAGATTCCGCCGGGGACATCGTTCGAGGTCCAGTTGCTCGTCTTCATCCGGGAGGAGCGTCGATTCGATTCAATTGAAGAATTGAAGGAGCAGATCGAGAAGGACTGCCGCATCGCAAAAGGATTTTTTGTTTCCTCTTAGTGTCTTTGTGCCTTCGTGGTAAAAAATTGTAATGAAGAAAAGATTAGAACCACGAAGACACGAAGACACAAAGACATAAAGGAAGATCCGGCCACTTGCAGTTATTCGGCGTATGGCATAATATATAATCACTCCGGAGCATTTCGGATGGCATTTATGTAATGTGAGGAGGTTTCTCATGAGAAAGCTGGTTGTTACCCTGATCGCCGGGCTTCTGGTCGTTTCATGCGCCTGGGGCTGCTCCAATTCCGGCGGCTTGCCTGTGACGCCGGATGAGCGTCCCGCGTCGTTCACGGACGGATGCGCCATGAAACCGTCCGGCGATACCCATCTCTGGGGCCTTTATGACATCACGATCGATATCGGAACCCGGGAGGTGAGCGCGGTACCGAATCGATGCAGCATGTTCACCGCCAACGTCGTGAACTTCCTGAACACGAGTCCGACGGGACTGTCATTCTCCATCAACGACACCCCGACCGGTCCGGGCTACGTGGACGTTGACATCGATGTCGGCCTGACTCACCCCTTCCCGGGATTGCCCCAGTACAACGGGTACGATGTCCGGGGCGTTTTCATGGGAAACGGGTCGCTTGTCATGGACTACAACAGCGACTTGCGGTACCCCATGTTCGGAGTCGACCAGTGCATGCTTTTCGACCCGCGTGACGGAATTGGCGGTCCGGACGGGTATACGCGCTGGTTCAACTACTCCGAGTTCGGTCGCCCGACAATGCCCCTGTTCGGTTATACCCAGGGCAGACTGGCGACACCGGGTTTCGCCGGAACCGCGACAATCTGCCCGTACAAGTACTTCGCCGACGGGCTGGACTCCGCGGAAGATCCGTTCGACTGGCTCGAAGCGAATCCAGACCGAAACGGACAGTTCGCATCCGGTGCGACCAACGTGCGCAACTACTACCTGAGATTCCCCACGCCGGAGCCCAATGTGACGTTCGGCTACGCGGTACTTGCCACGTGGGGAGGGGTCGAGCCGGAATATCATCCCACCAATGCTCCTGAAGCGGTCGCGTGCAGGGCTGAGGACAGCAGCACTGTTTACTACATAGACCCGTCAACGAAGGGCGGCAGCATCATCCTCGATATCAGCCTCTGGGACTGGGACTCGACGATCTCCGCGGGAGTGATGGAAGACTTCACGATCTTCCTCGAATCCACAGTGCTGAGCGGTGTGTACGAGTTCGATGCTGCCGACATGACGCCTGTCGGCGGGAACGAGGACTACTCGACCTATCACGTGGAAATCCCTGCCGACAACATCACCGGCTCCGAGGGCCAGGAGTACTGGATCATCGTGGAATGCCCGGATGAGGATTACTCTAACGAGTACGGTGTCATGAACGATGCCTGGGATGATCCTCTGGCAGGATTCTTCCGGTACGATCTCGATGTCATTACTCAGATGGAAGGTCCTGTCTGTGACATTCAGCTCGACCCGAACAATCCGTCTATGCCGTATGTCGGGTGGGATATCCCGTTCGGATTCGATGCGTCCGGCTCATACGATCCCGGCGGAAGTCCGCTGACGTACGAGTGGGATTTCGACAACGACGGCGTTTTCGGCGATGCCTACGACAGCGGCACACCCGACCATCCGTTCAAGAGGTTCGATTTCGTCAACCAGGAGCAGGTCTGCGTAAGGGTGACGAACGACAGCATGCAGACATCCGAGTGCTGCGTGGACGTCGACATCCAGACCTATCCATCGAAGAACATCCCGCTCAGAGACGACGAGGTGCCGTGGGACATCGCCATTGATGATACCTCAGGTCGGGTGCTGATTATGTACAGCGACGGCACCGCATGGCAGTACCTCCTCAGCGACTGGTACCAGTTTCCCAATCCGGATGGGGAGTTCTACGATACCGAGTGGTATCTCATGGATCCGTGGCCGGGACATGATTTCTATATTCAAAAGGGCTTCATCGAGATGATGGACGATGATTACTTCGTCATCAACTTCGCGTGGAATCCCAGCTACTGGGTTCCGAGGGCGTGGTTCGATGTTGTCGATCCCGACGGAGATCGCGTCGTACGTCACAGCCCGAAGGCGAACTGGTCGGTCTCATATGGGTCCCACGAGATTATCACCTGGGGTTCCCCCGGACCCAGAGCTAACGATGTCGGGATGATCTGGGGAACAAGCGTTCCCGGCTCATTCAACTACGTCTCGACCGCAAGAGCCTCCCAGAACTGGGGCACCGAGGTCTATTACAGCAACTGGTACACCGATGGAGTACACTACGGGTATGATGAATACATGGCAATCTGGACCCGTGGCGCAGAGGTCGACGGCGACGAGGAGCACTTCTGGACGGTCGAGAGAAACGATCTCTATGCGGCCAGATGGGAGCTCGGCGCAACCGGTTTCAACAATGACGGGATTGTCTATGACGGCGCTTACTTCGGCACCGGTTCCCAGACCGATGACGATGAAGGTTTCCACGAGCCAAGAGATCTTACGCGCGACAGCGAGAATCGCATTCTCATTCTGGACGAGCTCTCGGATCAGACATACAGACTTAAGGCTTACGATGTATCATCGATGCCGGTCGAGCCCCTCGGCGGACTGGATCTTGACCTGATGATCGGTCCGGTCAGGAGGATGGACTCGAGCAATTTCGTCGACCCGGTCTGCGGGAACTACCTCGTGTTCATCCATGGCGATGACACCGACGGCTATTACATGAGCGTCTATTTCCCTCCCGAGCTGCCATGGTGGTAGGCAGCGCAGTAGTCTGAGATAGCCGTGAACTTGCTTCCTCCCTCTGATCCCCCCGCAAGCGGTGGGGAGGTCGTTCTGGAATCCCGCTCTTTTCATGCTATTATTGCCCTGATAACAAGAGATGGGAGGACAAGATGAATCGAATACTGTTATCAACACTGGTATCAATCGTATTCCTGCTCCTCGCGATAGCTCCGGCTACCGCCCAGGAGGGTCCTGATGAGTGGGAGCCCAATGATGAGATGGATCTTGCCGACACGATCGGTGAGATGGTGATCGAAGGAGAGATCGGTCGACGCGGCGACGATGACGACTGGTTTGTTCTCGACGGGCAGGAGGGCATCTACCCGAGGATTACGCTCTGGTACGATGACACCGACTGCGACATCGATCTGGAGGTATTCTCCGATGATGAGCTTGTGGGCTCGCTGACCGGCGTCTCAAGCCCCGATACCGACACGTTCCATGTGCCCGGCGTGTGCTACATCCACGTGTACGCGTACGAAGGGACAGGAAGCTATACGGTCGAGATCGAGAACACGGACGACGAGCGCGATCATCGCGACAGGCCGCGCGATACTGACCACCGCCGTCCGGGTCAGTGCGAAGGTCCGGACGAGATCGAGTCAAATGACACAATGCGGCGGGCCGATTTAATCGAGGGGTTCGAGATCGAAGGCTATGCCTGCGTGGACGACGATGACTGGTTTGTCCTGAACGGCCAGGAGGGTTACTACCCGATTATCACGCTCTACTACGATGATGTCGAGTGCGACATCGACCTGGAGGTCTACAGCGAGGACGAGGAGGTCGGCTTCCTTGGCTCGATTGAGAGTCCTGACAGTGATCAGTTCGATGTCCCCGATGTCTGTTACCTGCATGTCTACGCGTACGAGGGCGAGGGCGACTATCGCATCGAGATAGAACCGACTGACGACACCGCCGCTGGTGATTGCCAGGGCGCGGACGAATGGGAGTCGAACGACGATATGGATCTGGCGGATGTGATCACCGGATTCACCATCGATGGGTACTGCTGCGAGAACGATCACGATTGGTTCGTCCTGGACGGCCAGGAAGGCCGGCACCCGACAATCACGATCTACTACGAGACGGACGATTGCGACATAGACGTCGAGGTCTGGTCCGGCGATGATCTGGCCGGTACGCTCGAGTCTGTCAGGAGCCCCGACTGGGATGATTTCAGGATCAGGGACGTGTGCTACCTGCACGTGTATGCGTATGATGGGGAAGGGGCCTACTTCATCGAAATCGAGCCGTAGAGTCGCCGCAAAGAGATTTGAGTTTATTCCATTCCCGGGTGCAACCCCCGGGATTGCAACACCTCGGCCGCTTGGCAGGGGAATCGTGATTTCCTGCTCGCATGGCGTCAATAATTGGCCGGGGCTATTTTTTTCGGTTGGTTTGTGGGAGTCTCACGGCATGCCGGTTCGAGGGTTGGAGAGATACATCAAGCCGGGTCTGACTGAGAAAGAGGTGGACAGGCTTCCGGCTCTTGGGCCGGCGGCAGTGCGATGGGCTGTGCCCGAAATGAGCGCACGGTGGGCGAGAAGACAGGGAATTCCTCAACCCGGCACAGATGGAAAGCCCTGTCACGGGTCCTGACATCCCCTCCGGGCGGATCCCCATCTGCAACAAGCCCGACAGAGAAATCAAAGGCCGCGAAACATTTTCGGGAAGTCCCGTAACCGATGGAAACGGGAAAACCGCCGGACTTGCCTTGCACGGTGTGATCAGCCGGCTGAGGTGTTACGACTGACGATGCAGACATGGCCATCGTCCAGGAGGAGTACGAATACGGCAATGCAGGGAGCGTATCGGCACGTGTGCGGAACGGGACGAGTCAGTGTAACGTATACCTCATACACTGACTGCTTGGGGGTTGCGAAGGCGCTTTTCATCACGAGTTCATTCGGCGGTGAAAACCATATCCTTGTTGCTGTCGCTTGTCCTGGAAGCAGGACCGGGCAGTCCAGATGCGTTGACCCTGATGCTTCCAAGACAGTGGAAGTGTGGCGAAGGGCTTACATCCATCAGGTTATTCTTCAAGACGACACGGGGGCGCCCCTTCATCCCTGTGACGATGAGGATGATTGCACGACGTTTCAGGGAAGTTTTGGGAACGACTTCTCTCTTGTTGATGCGACTTTTGGGGATTGCTTTGTTCAAGTCATTCGCGACGCCGGTGATGTGGAGAATATGGGATTCCAGAGGTTCATTTCAAGGGATCCCGGAACTCCGAATGATCGAAGAAGACATCTGCATGCAGCGCCATGTAGTCATTGAGATCAAGAAACGTCTGCGAGGAGAACTCCATAGTCTCGTACGCAATATCCAGCGTATTATTGTGCGCTCCTGCTCTGACTTTGCTCCCGGTTACAGTGTACGTGGCAACGACACCCTAGCGATCACCTG
>CAYLVL010000019.1:0-7509 GCA_964387135.1 uncultured Planctomycetota bacterium | reverse complement strand
ATCACCTGAGGTCTCTGAAATAGGCCCCATGTATCGTATTGACCAATCACTGCTGAAGTCGTTATCTTCAATCCGCGACAAGTCTTCCAGCTTAAGCGGAATAAACCTCGTGGGAGTTGTCCTTAGAGTCGAGGAGGGGCTTGTATCACCTGCATCAGAAGCAACAGAAGCGTCTGCCGAACCGTCCATGCTTCCATCCGCTGTAGCACTGGGCTCTTTCTGGCAACAGCCGGATGCAACAAGAACAAGAATCATGAATGGAACCCGATGTTTTTCCCATAATTTCATAGTCTGATCATCTCCTTGAATGGTTCACAGTCTTCGACCTCATACTTGCCTATATCACCACCACTCAGGCTGTCAAAACAGCCTTGTTCTCACCCAGTATATGTGTATTGGATTGAAGTACGGGGCATCCCATACATAAAACATAATGCTCCGACCCCAATCGGCCCCCATACTGAAATCTCGCCTGCAAATTCGCCTTATCACCTTGATCCGTATCAACCCCATCAACGCCGTCAGTAAGGCACCCTGCTGCGTGTCCGAGTTCATGACAGCAATCTTTCCTTAGGAAGGCTTCTTCTTCATTGAATGCCAGACTACGAATCCTTGCATCCCAATACTCCTGCTCTTCACCGGCATTATACAGATCTTCTGTTACGCCTCGGAACACTTTGGCATGTCTGCACTGCCCGCTACGGCAGGATCCGGACCCAAACCTCATTTGAGTTTCCCTACAGAGCTCATAGGGATGCAAAACATAAGTTTCGTCGTCCCATTCGTCGCCACAATTCTGGCAATCGAGATTGATGCAATAGTAATCCTTTGATATCAACAGATAATGCTACCATGGTGTAGCACTGGAACAGCCATTGAAAGCTGTATAAAGAGGGTTTCCATTAATCAGGTCAAGTCCCGTGGGATGTCGAGCCGAACAAGTTGCCCGGACGCGACGGTGCTCAGCCGCTCTGCCGCTACTCCTGCTGGTGGACGATGGGGTACAGCTCCAGGTCGTACAACTGGTAATCGGCAAGCTCGAACCGCGACATCCCGTATGCGAGCGACGCGGCGATGAGAGGGTGATCGGGACTGCCGGGGCTGATCGGCATGCCGCTGTCGAGAAGGTCGTGTCGAATCGACCCGTCGTCGTTCACATACAGCCGCAGACGCTCATCCGCCGCCCACGCTCCCGCGAGCGCGTTCGCCTGTCCGAGGATGTAGAAGAAGTGCCCGACCGGCCACGAGAACAGCGGGGTCGCGTAGATCGTGCGATCGTAGCCGAGCTCGTCAAGCTCCCATTTTCTCCACGGCTCGAACTCGGCAAGCGCGGCGAGGCAGATTCCCTGCGCGACAAGATCGATCTCCTCGCCGGGATCGCCCGTACCGCCGACCATAGCGTTCGCGTCCTGCCACTCGTGCGTGAACGCGACCAGCAGGCGGTACTGCCTCAAGAGGAACGGATGCAGATCGGGCACATGCTCCGCCTCGGCCTCGGCCAGCACGCGCTCCAGTCCCCACACAAGCCACATGCGATCCCTGATGGATATTTCGCCGGTGAAAACCTCGTTCGGGCCTTCGCGGTATCGATAATCGCCGATGAAATCCTCCAGCCTCGGTGTGTACATCTTCCCCGGATCCTCGATGCGCTCCAGGGCGTCGAGCATGAGCCGGTATGCGAAACGGGTCGCGTCCGGATCGTTTCTGCCCGCGCCGGCGGTTGCCATGAGCGGTGCAACAAACGCGATTTCCGGCCGGGTCAGATCATCGGGGGGATTCTCTGTGCTGAGATCGATCAGGCCGCTTGCGATTGCCCCGTCCAGCAGATTCCATCCGACATTCTCCGGATCGGCATGGCTGTTCGAACCGGAAGCCGCCGCGATCTCGCGTCCAAGAAGAATCAGCGGATAGGCGGGAAGCAAATCGTCGATCTTCTCAACAACTGTGTTTTCAGGGATAAGAGCATCCAGACGGTTCCTGACTTCCCGGACGTCTTCAGGATGCGTTCGAAGTCTGGCGGAGAGCGCGAGAAGCCACATCGCTCTCTCAAGCTCACTCAGGCCCGGATTCGGGGCAGAATCGGTCGGTGCACTGTCAAGGAGAATACTCACCGTATCGCGATCATCAATCTTCGCCTTGTCTTCAGCCACGAGCGCAGTTGTCGCGGTTCCGCCTGGCTGAGGGAGATCGTCGGGATTTTCGAAAATTTCGGTGATCGCATTGCCTGTACATCCCGGTGTTTCAAAGCCGAGCATACGTCCCACCGTCGGCGCGATATCCAACTCGCTGTGCGGCTCATCGGAGACATAACCCCGCCTGATACCCGGCCCGACTATCAGCATGAATGAGTGCCGGCAGCCCTCGCAGAAGCAGCCGTGATGAGGAAATCCTCCACGGGACGGGATATGCCGCCCGTGATCGGTTGTGACGATGAAATACGTCCTGTCCCTGTATCGATTCTCCGCCTGCAAAGCCTGCCACATCTCCCAGACATGTGTGTCGGCCCATCGGATCGAATCGACGTAGTAATGCCACTCGGCCTCATGACCGCATTCGTCCACATCACCGAGGTTTACAAAAACGATGTTCGGGTGCACGTCGGGGATTTTCGCCCTGAAATACTCGGTGACCTCGACATCCCTCATGCCGTCAATGAGAAAAACATCGTCATCGGGATACCGTCCGCACGACGACTGATCGAGCGAGTAGATGAGGTCCTTCCCGAGATACAGGGTGGTTTTCTCCGGAGGGAAATCGCGGGCGTCGGCTACGAGTTGCCCGATATCGGCAAGGCTCTTCGCGTCCGGACGGAAGATTCCCGGCGGGACCCTCGTGATATCCTCCAGAGCTTGCTCGATGTAGTTGGTCCTTGCGTCGCGGTAATACTCGAGGAAAGTCGGGAAGACGGGGCGTATGTGACCGTCATTCGGGACGGTCGATATCCTTCCGGTCAGCATTGCGGAATGGGATGAGGTTGTGGCGGTGGGCGAAGCGATTCGGAAATTTGTGAGCAAGGTGCCCTTGGGTCTGAGATCGTTCCAGATATGCGGGAGGTAGGTATCCTCCGCGCCGATACCCTCCTCCCATCGGAGGCCGTCGATTACGATCACCACGACCGAGTATCGATCGTAGGGATTGGTCTGGAGAAGCTCGACGACGCCGTCGGTGACTCTCTGGCAATAGCCCTCCTGCCAGGACTCGTTCGCCTGGATATATCCGATGATACCCATCGCGAGGATCGCCACGAGGATGAACAGGATCCAGAACCATCTACGGTTTCTGCGCATGGTAAGGGCGCTAAAAGAAGGGTGCATCACGAAGTGAACGCACCCGACCCGGACAACTCCTGATTATTATACCACCGTTAAACAATCTCGCCAGTTCCGGTCGAAACACCACCGGAACGCCGTCAACCTGGCGGCAGGAACGCCGGCTGCGAGCCTGCAGGTCAATCAGCCGCAGTACTCTCAATCCCCCCGTCCCGCCCGGTTATGTACACCCCGCCAAGCTTGTACGCTTCCGACACCGGATCGACATCGTAGATTTCCATGTTGTAGTTGATCATGCACGCGTAACCGCCCGACAGAGCGATCCGGTACGGCTCACCGTACGACCCCACGTGTTGATAACAGGCGATGCGACCCTGATTAGCGGTTCGTGTCCGATTCGGCGTCCGGTTCTGCTATAATAGCCGACCCTCATACACACAAGACCGGGAGGCTGTTAGAGATGTTGCGTACGAAAACCATCGACGAGTTCCTCAAGGTCCTTGCGAGCGATGCGCCGACGCCTGGGGGAGGATCGGTCGCCGCGCTCAACGGGGCGCTGGGTTGCGCGCTTCTGGAGATGGTGTGCGACCTGACCATTGGAAAAGAGAAATACCAGGAGGTCTGGCGTGACCTGGAGCCGATCAAGACCGAGCTGGAGCACCTGCGCGAGGAGCTTACCGACTCGATCGATCGCGACGCGAAGGCGTACGATACGGTCACCGCGGCTTTCAAGATGCCGAAAGGGACGCCGGAGGAGAAATCGGCGAGAAAGGAAGCCATCCAGCAGGCGTTCAAAACAGCCGCGGAGACTCCGAAAGCAACCGCGCGATATATTCATCAGGCGCTCAAGATGTCGGTGGATGTCGCGGAGAAGGGGAATCCCAACGTGCTGAGCGACGCCGGTACCGCTGCCGCGTGTCTGCACGCGGGAATGCTGGCGGCTCTGATGAACATCGCCATCAATATCGGCAGCATCAAGGATGAGGCGTATGTCCATCAGATGAAGAAAGAGATGGAATTTCTCGGGAAGGAAGCCGAGAAGCTGTCGGAGCAGACACTCGAGTTCGCGTACAAGGGCATTGGCATGGAGGACGACTAGCCCTCACCGAAGGTTATGACGAAACAGGCCGGCAATAACTCCGCCGTTGTTTCGCGCGGACGGTTTATGTTGTTCTCGATTGCGCTGATGATAGCGGCGATCATTCCCGCGAGCATGATCGATTTTCCCGCCGGCGATTCGTGGACTCACGGCTGGACGGTGAAGGAATGGCTCCAGGGACGTTTCATCCTCAATGACTGGTCGAGCGCGGTGGCGCTTCCGCAGCAGATCCTCGGATGGCTCGTGCATTTGGGCGCCGGGACGGTGCACTGGCCCAGGCTTTCCGTCCTCACCATGGTTGCCACGATCGGGGGATGCCTTATCGCCGCCCGACTCCCCGGCAAGCTCTACCCGGAATTTGCGAAATCGACCGACTGGCCCATACTGTTTGCGGTTCTGATTATCGCGCAGACCTTCACGCTGAAAGTCGCGGCGGGATTCATGACCGATGGCTACTACCTTCTGTTCCTGTCCGCGTCTCTCTGGATCCTGCTTTCCCTTTTGAATCAGCCGGAGAAGCAGAGCGGTTCGACATGGGCAAGAAGATGGATCGCATTCGCGGCGCTTGCGACACTGGCCTCCCTTCAGCGCAGTCATGGGGTTACCTTGCTTTTTATTGCGGGACTTTGGGTGCTTATCGCGAAGGTTCTGTTTCCATCGCGTGAGAATCGCGATGACGCAAATCATCTCAAGGCCTGGTCAGGATGGCGCGGATGGCTTCCCGCTGCTCTCTGTGCTGCCGGAATTATCTTCGCATTCATCGTCCTTAGCCTGCCGACACTGCACCCGGCAAGATCCGACGAAGTGACCCAGGAGATCAAGGACTTCTGGCTCGGTGACAAGATGCCCTACCGCGAAGTCGCCCTCGACCGTTTGTGGCTTGTATTCGGAGTGATACAGCATATCGGATTCGCATTGCTGCCAGTCACCCTTGTCGCGAGGATGACGGCGACATCCGGCGAGAAAAAGAGCGGCGGGAAGAGGGTCAACTGGTGGTACATCATCTTCGGGGCGGCGCTTCTTCTTTTCACACTCGCGAGATGGGCCAACGGCGAGCAGTGGCAGATGTCGGCCCTGTTCCCCTATGTTGGGAACAGCATCACGGAGGAAGGTTTCGGTCCCAGGGCAATGACAATCGCGTTGAGTGCCGCTCATGAACTCGACCGGGGTCTCAGGTTCGTGCTTACGATCCTCGGAACCGTCGGCGGCGTGATTCTTATCTGGCTTCTGAGTCGCTCGGTGCGGATACTGAATGTCGACTGGCGGGCACCCTCCACTCTTGTCGGTTTCATCGGGCTGGCGCATCTCGCGCTCGTGTTTCTCAACATGTATTTCTTCGACAGATACCTTCTCCCGCTACTGCCGTTCGCATTGTGCTGGCTCGCGCCGTTCCTGAAGGACGCGCAGGCGAGATCGAGAATCGTGGCCTGGATCCTGCTCGTGATCTATCTCGCGTTCTCTATCTGGGGGACCGTCGATGCTACCTCATGGACTCGCGCGAAATGGGATCTTGCGGTTAAGGCGCAGGCAAGAGGGATTCCGGCCAGTCAGATAATCACGGGGTATGAGCCGGACGGTTATTTCAACTACACCAACGAGACCTATCCCGGCCTGGTGCCTCGATCGCATCCGCTTCTTCCGTGGTGGGTGACAAGGCTCGGCTTGCAGATTCAGCCGGCGTTTGTGGTTTTCGAGAAGGGAGCGGAGGTCGCGGGCACGCCGTGGGAGGGCTATGTGCGATCCGATCTGCAAAACGATAAGATGCAGGCGTGGGCGCACCCGGATGTCGTTGGGGAGAGATAACCGCGAAGGCACGAGCAGACGAGGACGAAGAGAAGAAGAGAAAAGAGAAGGTTAGAACCACAAAGGCACGAAGACACAAAGAAGAAAAAGATGAAAGAGACGGACAATCAGCTGGACATCATCACCATCACATCTTCTTCGTGTCTTAGTGCCTTCGTGGTTTATTTCTCTTATTTGCCACCTACCCACCCGTACGCTTCCTCCGACAGCGTGCCGTAGTCGACTTCACCGCAACCCGGCTGACCAAACGCTTTGTTTGGAACATTGATTAGGAAGAATGAATTGGAAAGAGGAATGGCGCCCGAATAGGTGGGACTGGATCTTCGCTTCGTCCTGAACGGCGTCTTGACGCTGCCAAACCAAGGCATATACGCAAGGCCGTTGCACGAGTCATCTCGAGCCTCCTATGGGTCTTTTTTCAAAGCTGTACTGTGAAGTCGAAAACCGTGTAATAAACTGATTCGACAGGGGGTGGGATCGGGAAGAACCCCTCGCCCTCTCCCAAACCCCGGAAATCCAGGGTCCCTCCACTCGATCATCCATGGAGAAAACAAATACTCAATCCCCGCTAATGGGACATTTCTACTTTGGCTTGACAAATCCCTTGAGCCATTTGCCGAGACTTTTTCCCTCTGCTACACTGCCATACTTGCTGCCAAGGCTTCGAGGTTCAGGCATATGACCGAGTACCCACCGTTCAAAGGGGCCCCCGGGCCGATCAACAAGGACTTCCGCACCCATGTCTGCGGCGAATTGAGGGGCGATCATGCGGGCCGGAAAGTGCGCCTTTCGGGATGGGTGCACCATCGCCGCGACATGGGCGGCGTTATCTTCCTCGTCCTTCGCGACCGATGGGGCATCGTGCAGGTTACCTGCGACCAGTCCATCTCGCCGAAGGCGTATGAGTCGGCGACCGAGGTCAAGAACGAGTGGGTCGTCCAGGTCAGGGGCACGGTCGCGAGACGTCCGGCGGGTCTGGAAAACCCCGACATGCCCACCGGCGAGATCGAGGTAAAGGCGAAGGAGATCAAGATTCTCACCAGGGCCGAGGCACCGCCGCTCGTTGTGGAGGCGGAGGGTGGCGAGGACCCGTCATTCCGTTGGAAGTACCGCTACCTCGAGCTGAGGCGACCCGAGGTGCTGAACCGTTTTATCGTGCGCGACCGGGTGATCAAGTATATCCGCGACTTCCATCAAGCCCGCGGCTTTGTCGAGATAGAAACGCCGATACTCGCGAAATCGACCCCTGAAGGCGCGAGGGATTTCCTCGTGCCGTCCCGGATCGACCACGGCAAGTTCTACGCGCTTCCGCAGAGTCCGCAGATGTTCAAGCAACTC
>CAYLVL010000018.1:0-15890 GCA_964387135.1 uncultured Planctomycetota bacterium | reverse complement strand
TTCATGAGGAAAAAGTCAATTTCTACGGCCAGATGAGACCCATAGGCGGTCTTGAATTCGGCATTTGGATGGAAATGGGTGACCAGATCGATTTCGCCAACTCAAGGTTGGGCGACCAGGTTTATCTCGATCTCATTTCCCTCTGGCGGGAGGCATGCGACCTCGGCCGCGCGGTGTCATCGCAGGCCATGAGCGCTCTCGCGCCGTTGACGCGATTTCCCGGGCAAGGCGCCGATCCGGTCGTTACGGTGTTCAATTCGCTCGGATGGAAGCGATCCGGCATCGTGCGAGTCGCGTGCGAAAGGCCGCCTGCCGACAGCCGGCTTGTCGCGGTAGACGAATCGGGTGCCGAGACTCCGGTACGCCAAGAGGAGGGGATCATCGAGTTCACAGCATGTGATGTCCCTTCACTTGGCTGGAAGAGCTTCAGGGTCCGTTCAACAGCCGAGCCCGCAAAGCCTGCCACCCCCGACCACCCCAACCGTATCGAGAACGAGAGACTCATCATCGAAGTCGACCCGCTGAGTGGAGGCGGAATCGTCAGCATTGTCGACAGGAAAACAGGTCGGGAATTCGTGCAGGAAGGCTTTACGGCGAACGATATCGGTGTCTACCCCGAAATCCCCGGAATGAACATGGCCCCCTGGGTCATCCAGCCAACCGGTGAAAGAAACCTCGCCTCCGACCTTCGAGCGACCGTGACCCGCCGGATCGAACCCGGCATGCAATCGCTGACAAGCGCCATTGAGTTTGAGCGATGCGAGGTGATCAGGAAGATCACGCTTCGATCGGGAGAGCCGTTCATCGACTGCACCACTGCGATCAGAAGCTATGCGGACCATGACCGCATGTGGCGCGTGGAGTTCCCCATAGATGCACCCGGAGCGCGACCGGTAGCGCAGACATCCGGCGGTGTAATCGGCAGGCCGTTCGGGAGGCTGGGCGACTACCAGGACCTTAAGTACTTCGGGGATTGGGCCATCGACATGTGGGGCGGTCTTGAGTGTCCTTTGGCTTTCCGTGTTGAAAACCCCGATGGCGTCAAGTCGCGAACTGTGGCGGTCGGGGAGATCGTCATCCCGGATTCGCCCGACGCTGACGTTCAAGAAGCTGTGGAGAGGCTCGTGCAGATGCTTGCACGCGCCGGCGTGACAACTGTAGTCACAAGGGCGGGTTCAAGGAGGTCGGGCGACTGGCTCATGGACGGCTCCCGCCCGGACTTCCGCATCGCTATTGGAGCCGGGAACCGATTCTGCGAGCGGATCATTGAGGAGGCGGCGGAACTCGATGCGGGGGAGATCGGCCGATGGCTCAAGGACAGCTTCGAGACCGCGTGCTGGGTAGACCTTGCTCACGAGCAGCCCGGCATGGACCTTCCGGTTATTCTCCTGCCGCACGATACGTCGGCGATTGGTTTTATCCTCGCTGAATGGGAGAAGGCCTCATCATCGCCGCCTGCAACACTGGACATCCGAGGACCATCGATACTCTCAACCACCGCTCGAAGGAGCGAGGATTACGCCGAATTCGTCGCGGGCTTCGCCGTCGCTGTGCGTGGCACGCCGAGCATGCAGGTTTTGCCGAACGGGACTATCTCCCTCGGTCTCTTCCGATCCGCGTCGGCAAGCCCGTCGGGGGGATGGGTCGACGGCACCCCGGTCCGAATGCCCGACGGCTCCTATTTCCAGCACGAGCACTGGTCGCATCGATACGAATACCGCCTGATCCCGCACATGCGCGACTGGCGCGACTCAGGCGTCTATCGACATGCCCTCGACTTCAATCACCCGCTGGAAGCCGTTATCAGCACAGACAGCACCCGCGAAAAGCCACTCCCTGCTTCGGGAAGCTTCCTGGATATCGAGTCTGAGCACCTATTCATCCAGGCTGTCAGGCCGATGCAGTGCCCCGAGATTCGCTTTGATCCGGGATCGGAAAAGATCGATGCAGCGACCGGAATTCTTCTGAGACTGAGGGAGATCGAGGGACGACATCAGCGTCTGGACGTTCCCTCCGACTTGATCGCGTCCCTCAGGGAAGTCAACCTGCTCGGTGAGCCGGTCGACGAGAGCGAACCCGATCCGTTGATCGGAGCGTGGTCCGTTACCAGCTTCGAGCTTATCCCCCGGACAGACAATGACAAGCCTCTTCGAGGCCGGTCACTCGAGGGCGATCTTCGACCCGAAGCTCCCTGGCCCGCGCGCTACTGGAGATCGAGCCTCGGGCCATGCGGTTGGAATGCCCAGCCGGTGTTCCACAGATTCACTATCGACCTGATCGGTGTTGAGCCCGGTGACACGGTTTCCGTATCCTTCCAGCTTGTCAACAACGTCAAGCGCAGGCAGAGCGGCATCTCGCTTACATTAGACGCTCCCGTCGGAATGCGCGTTCAGCCCGAGGAGTTCCAACGAATCGATCTTGAGCCGGAGGAAGTCAAGAAGCTGAACCTTGAGCTTCACTGCGTCGAAGAGACCGATGAAAAAGGCGGGTTCCTGACCGCTGTGCTTGCGTCACCCGACGGCTGCCGCACCGTTGCCGCTGTCCCTGTGAACCGCCCTTCGGACCTACCGGCTCCGGTCAGACTTGACCTGCCCGATTCGGTTACCGTCTCGGATCCCGATGCCACCCTTGCTGTCGGCATCAGCAACGATCTTGGGCAGGAAGTCGAAGGGATGCTCGAACTGCTCATGCCATTCGAGGCATGGGGACTTATCGATCATGCGGACGTTCGGCGAAGTGTCATCCTTCCGCCCGAGTCGTCGTTTGACGTTCGATTCCCTCTCAGGGCCGCTGATTCCGTCGAGCCGGGACACTACTTCGCCGTCATCAAATGGCACTCGTGCGAGGAGCAGACCTACTCGAAGGCGATATGGATAGCCGTCCCTGATCCGTCCGGACGAATCCTGCCCGTGCCCGAGCCTCCCGCGCTAAGGCCGGACGACTTCAAAGGTCCCAGGGTCGCGTCCTTTTTGGTAAAGGGCAGGCTGTCGGTCGATGATCCGGTGGACACATGGCGGAAGGCCCTGACCTCATGCCCATGCAGGCTTGCCTTCCGACGGAATCGCGAAGGCAAGCCCGAAAAGAGCATGATCCTCCCGGTGTGGATAGGACACGATGCGTCGGCGCTGTATGTGATGGCCGAAGTCCCCTGGAGGATGCCAGTCAATCCATTCGATAAAAGCAGGATTCGCAACGCAGACTGCCTTCATCTCGCGTTCTTCCCGGGACGGATCGCGGAGGTGGGTTTCGCGCTGACGAAAAAGGGCCCCCACTCGTGGACCTTCTTCGAGATCATGGACGCTCCCCGACCCGTATCGCCCGCGGTTCGAATCGAGCGAAGCGACAGCGCGACCATCTTCCTCACCCGCATCGAGTGGCATTTCATCCATCTCGATCGGACACCATCAATTCTGCCCTGGAATATCGCCATTCATACGACAGGCGATGACGGAAAATGGTCGGGAGCGTGGACGATGAGCGACGGCACCGTGTTTCGGAAAACGATCGATGGCAGCGAGTTCGGGCTGATCGTCACGTGACAAACCTGCCAATCTATACAGCAATGGGTATCCGACCCCCGCATGAGGTTGCTTTAGGTTGTGAGACATAATGTCCCCAACTACCCAGACTGTCCCCCTGGGGGTCAGAAGGTCCCCACCCGGAAATTGCATGTCATGAAGAGAATGCGGCCTGAATGTCGCATCTAAAGCGGCTTTGGGAGATTTTGTCCAGTTTCTAAGTAAATACTGGTTGACTTGGCGGAACTGGCATGGTTTTTGTTCAATATTTGCACTGAAAGTACAAGAGACCACCGAATCGGAGGAGATGAGGTCTCTTGGTTCACTTTACAGCTTCTGAACCGGGTACGCTTTATCTCGTCTGAGTGACGACCCGGTGCATCCTTTAAAGCAGTGATAGCTAAGCAGAAAAGGACCCGAGGGGGGGACCATGTGAGATGGAGGGGATGGTGACCGAATCGGATGCTGCCAACCGGTTGTCCGATTCGGCTCACGCCCCGGGTACCTGGGACGGTCGCCGCCTCCACACCAAAAGCCAGCCAGCACTCTGGTAGTTATCGTCGGGGTGGATCAGGAACCTGTCGGAAATACCGCCTACATGACCAGAATCGGCGACCGTCCCAAAACAGCCATCGATTCATCAGGACCATACACCTGCGCTCGTTTCTCCCCACCGTACGCACGGACGCGTCGGAAGGAAGAGGGGAGAACCGCCGCCTCCCCGGGGCGGCGTTTTTCTTGATCCTTTCAAGCTCCGAAAACTCAGGAGAAAAGCCCGTTGACTAAAGCGTCGGGACTCAGGGGCTTCCCGGTGAAATCCTCGATCTTCTCCCGCCATGTCTTCATCGCGCCGGGCACGAGAAGCTCATTAATCACTCGTTGCGCGAACCCACCTTCCCACGCGTCCCCGTTTTTCGTCGCGGATGACTCGAGAAGCTGCGCCGCTATCATCTCGGCCAGCACGTAGTTCTGGAGATAGCAGGGATGTGTGATGTGGAAGATGTCGTGCGTAAATGTGGGCGGATCGACTGCCGGCTCTACTCCATAATACTTGCGGATCATGTCCCCAAGTCGCTGCCTTAGCTCGTCATACGGCGCCGGATCGAGATAGAGGGAGTACTCAAAAAGGGAGCCGATCGCCAGTCTTCGAATCCCGAACGCAAGACGTTTCCTCGCTCCGTCCATGAACGCCTCAACTGCATCGACATCATCAACCTGCCTCCACAGAAAATCCCCGCGCATCGCAAGCTTCTCGAAAAGGACCGCGATCCCCTCCCAGAAGAATCCCGGGTCACCAAGCGCGACCAGGTAGTGCCCGTCGCCCCTCGCAACGCTTCCCTGCACTCCGTGACCGTACTCGTGAAACAGTACCTGGTACCACATCTGCCCGTCGCGGGGATTCGCAAGTATCCGAACATCCTTCCCGGGATCGAACGTGAAGCAGAATCCCCCGGCGGGTATGTCCTGTATCACGGTCTCGATCGGCAGCTTGTCCAGATCGACTCCAACCGACCGGTATTCCTCCCTGAGCACATCGATGAGCCGATCGGCCGGAAAGCTCTCGCGAGGAAGATTGGGTAGGTAATTTTCGTGAATGAAGGTCAAATCCGAAGTCAGCAATCCGTCCGGAGTGACCTCGGGTTTATCCCGATGCTCATCCAGGACCGTGGCGAAATCCCCGGTGCCTTTCTCGAGAAGATCTTCAAGCTGCGAGCGGACCTCATCCAGATCGAGCTCGTTCAGATCAAACCTGAGATGCGCGAAGCTCGGGTAGCCGAGATCCTTCGCGGCCGCGTTGCGCCTGTTGATGAGGTCGAGCACCTTGTCGTGGAGCGTTTCTTCAAGCGGAACAAAAGCTGCCGCGGCGCATTTGCGCTTCAATGGATCCTTCTCCCATCGCATCAGTTCGCCAAGGTCGGATCGGGAGATCGGCTCGCCGTCCACTTCCGGCCTGAACTCCACGAGTTCCCTGTTGCAGGCGTTCTTGGCCTTGTAGATCTGCTCGATACCCTCAACCCGGCTACTCAGGACTCCCTGCCTGATCAGGAAAAGCGGTCTTTCCAGCTCCGGCGATGCGGTGGTTGACTGGGCCAGTTTTTGAGTATCGTCCTCGCGCCAGAGCGCCGACTCCTCCGCCTCTATCTTGTCAAGGTCTTCATGCTCGAGTCCGCGATACATGTTGAAGGCGGCCTCGGAGCTGCGTATGGCTATCTCCCTGAACCGGGAGTCGAAGCTGTCAAGAGTCTTTCTGATCCAATTTTCATCGGTCATCGGGTTCTCAACCTTCCGGAGGAAGTACGCTAATGATAACACATTCGAGCCCGCAAGCTTTCGTGCAACCAACCCGGGTCTGACTGTGTCTCACGGCATGTGGTAACATACTCAGCCACCGGAGTACGCTGAAAGCCTGAGAGATGAATATAACCAATTCGTTCAAGCTGGCGCTGAGGGGTCTCCTTATCAACAAGGCAAGGAGCTTCCTCGCGCTGTTGGGGATCATCATAGGCATCGGAGCGGTGATCACAATCACCGCGCTCGCCGAGGGTCTTCGCGCCGCCGCAACCGAGCAGATAGACCAGCTCGGCACAAACCTGATTTTCGTCTTTCCGCAGATGTCGGATAACGAGCGTCGAAGCCCGGCAGGAAGGCGCGGATTTTTCACTCCCCAGAACTTCAGCGATCGTGAAATCCGCGCGATAGAAGCCGCCATACGGGTTCCGGTGCAGCTCGCGAGCGAGGTTGTCGGGCAGCTTAACGTGAGCTTCGAGCGCGAGAGCGTTTTCGTTAGCATCGAGGGCGTGGATGAGGGCTACGAGGCGATCTACGATCCGGATGTCGAATACGGCCGCTTCATCACGCCCGGAGAGGTATCCGGAGCGAGACGTGTGGCGGTGCTGGGATCCGAGACCGCCATGAAGCTTTTCGGAGACGACTCCCCGATCGGGCAGACTGTGAGCATCGAAGGCGATCGCTTTGAAGTCGTCGGCACCCTCGCGGAACAGGGCGGCGGGCTGGGCAACAACCCGGATCAGACAGTCTATGTTCCCCTTCGAGTGGCACAGCAGCGGCTGTTCGGTCTGGGGGACAAGGTGCAATTCCTGACGGTAAAAGTTGCAGATATCCAGGATATGGACGGAGTCAAAGAGGACATCCGTCGGGGCCTCAACAGGATCAGGCGAATAACTGATCCCGACGACGAGAACTACATGACCATGACCCAGACGGACGCCCTCGAGAACTTCGGGCAGTTCATCAATGTGCTTACGATGGTGCTGGGCGGTGTCGCGGCAGTAAGCCTGCTTGTCGGCGGAATCGGCATCATGAACATCATGCTCGTGACGGTCACTGAGCGAACCCGCGAGATCGGGCTCAGGAAAGCGGTCGGAGCAAGGCAGGTGGACATCCTCATTCAATTCCTCATCGAGGCGATCGTGCTCTGCCTGATGGGGGGATTGGTCGGAATGGGCCTCGGTTACCTGGGCGCGATGGGTCTATCCGCGCTGATCAACCAAGCGCTTCCCGAAGCCTCGTGGGACCCGGTTATCAGCATGTTGAGCGTGGTCGTTGCGGTCGTGTTCTCATCGCTGATCGGATTGATCTTCGGTGTGTATCCCGCTGCAAACGCCGCCCGCAAGGACCCCATTGCTGCACTGAGGTACGAGTAAACACGCCTTATGCCATTCGCGGCTCAAGAATCAGCATCGTGCCCGTCTCCACGCCGATATCATCAGCGATTACCGGGCATTTCGCCTGCAATAGAAACCATAACGGCGCGTCCATCTCACTCAGCGTTTCATAGTTCGCCTGCCCCTTCGCGATTATCAGGTCCGCGGCTTCAAACTTCTGCCTGAATTCGTCGCTGCACGTGGACAGAACCGTCCCCGGCACCCTCGATCCGTTGTCTACAACCTTGCACACCTCATCGAGACCGGCCATCCGCGCGTCCGCCATGAGCGCGTCATTCAAGAATGGGCCGCCCTTGACCGCAACCGTCACCCTACCCCTTGGCAACTGCTCGACCAATAACCTGTCAAATACGACTTCACCAGCATTGTCCGCAAGATACAGAATCGCTTCAGCATTCATCGCAGCATGCCGGAATCGCCGAATGCTGTCGGCCGCAAACGGATATTCCATCGCCCTCTCGATTGTGCCACGTATCCTCTCCTCATCCACAACAGACGCAAAACCGAAATCGACTATATTCCCCGCTATCGCGAGCCGCAGCGCTGTCTCAAGGGGATCATCCGAAGCCTGCACGAGCTCTCTCAATTCAGGCACGAACGCCAAAGCGGTTTCGTTCTGCTTTCTCTTCGCATCGACATAGGGATCATCCGATCCGCTCACCTTTCGCACGATTGCATGGACATCGTTCGCGATCTCCGGCGGCGTCCGTTTCAGATCGAGACCGCCGATCAACCTGAGCGCTTCGCGAAGGGCATGCTCCTGCACATTCTCGTCATCAGTGACGAAACGCAGGGCATCGAGAGCCTGCCTTACGAAGCACGGAATACAGTCGAAATAGGTCTTCATGCGGAATTCTCCCCCAAGTCAGGTGGAATCGGAGCGTAAGAGAGAATCATCGCAATGTCAACGCTTCCAGCAATCGACCAATAGCACTTGACAACTGGCGTATTATCTTGTAACTTCTCGTTAACCGCTATTTTGGAGGTACGTAATGCTGCTACGTCAATCCATTTTCACCGCAGTACTGCTCTCCATACTCGTATCCGTGACATCATGCGGGAGTGGAAACGGTCCTCCGAACCTGCCGCCGAACGAGAATCCCGACGGTTACAAGTTCGTAGCCTCCGATCTCACCCGCGACGAGGATCCGAACGTGCCCGCCGGGGATCTCCAGGAACTCGTCGTCGGCAACAGCGAGTTCGCGTTCGATATCTACAGGGAACTCGCATCGGAGGACGGGAACATTTTCTTCTCCCCGTTCAGCATCTCGCAGGCGCTCGCAATGACATGGGCGGGTGCCCGCAACAACACCGAGGCCCAGATAGCCGATACGATGCATTTCACGCTCGGTCAGGACGGGCTTCATCCTGCGTTCAACAGGCTTGATCTCGAGCTCCAGAGCCGTGGCGAAGGCGCGGCGGGCAAGGACGGCGAGGGATTCAGGCTCAACATCGCGAACTCCACATGGGGACAGGACGGCTGGACATGGCTTCCCGGCTTTCTCGATGTCCTCGCGCTCAACTACGGAGCCGGCATGCGCCTTGTTGATTTCCAGTCCGATCCCGAGTCGTGCAGACTCACGATCAACGACTGGGTCGAGGAGAAAACCGAGGACAGGATCAAGGATCTTCTTCCGCCCGGAAGTGTCGACGCGATGACAACACTGGTCTTAGTCAACGCGATTTACTTCAACGCCGCGTGGTTCGAGCCGTTCGAGGAGGAGGACACCTATTCAGGCGACTTTACTCTTCTTGATGAGAGCACGCTGACCACGCCCCTCATGTTCCAGAACGAGGAGCACGGCTACATGGAGGGCGACGGTTTCAAGGCGTGCGAGATCATGTACGACGGTCAGGAGCTGTCGATGGTCATCATCCTGCCGGATGTCGGTCGATTCGACGAGATCGAGTCCTGGTTGTCGGCTGAAACCGTCAACGGAATCATTGGCGCCATGGGGAACTACTCCGTCGATCTCACGATGCCGAAGTTCGGTTACGAGTCCGAGTTCAGCCTGAATGACACGCTTTACGGCATGGGCATGACGGATGCGTTCACGCCGGGAGTGGCTGATTTCTCGGGCATGGACGGATCGCTGCTGCTGTATATCACAGATGTGGTCCATAAGGCGTTTGTCGCGGTGGATGAAGCCGGAACCGAGGCGGCCGCTGCAACAGGAGTGGTCATCGGCTACACATCGATTCCTGAATACGCCGAGTTCAAGGCGGATCATCCGTTCATTTTCTTCATCCGCGACCTCGAGACCGGCGCGATTCTGTTCCTTGGACGCGTGGTCGATCCGACCGAAGGCGGGGAAGCGTGACATAGGAAGCGCCGCGCGGAATGAATTCGATAAAACCTGTTCGCCGGCCCAGGTCGATCGCCTGGGCCTTGTTGTATCTCGCAACCTTGAACATCCGCGGTTCTTTCCGCATCATAATCCCCCGGAAGCCTGCATCTACCGGAAGTGTTATACTTCCCCGGTTGAATTTCGGAAATCGGTCCCGATCATGTGGCAAGTCTGGAAACCGGATATCATCCGCGCGATCGTGCTGGTGGTGATTGTCGCGACGATCTCCCTCGTTGTGAACCGGATCAGGACGCCGCTGTTCGATTCCATGGCGGCGAGCGGGCGGATCTCCAAAGCCCGCGCAAGGAGCCTCGCCGGTGTCAACCTGATCGATGACTGGTCCCACAAGGGATGGCCGGAGGTCCTTCAGGACGCCCCGCCCGGCACGGTGCCGGACCCGGGGAACGGAAACGGCGTGCCCATTGATGGAAATGAGCGACCGGCTCGTGTTGTGCCGATCGATGTCTACGAGGCGAAGGAGTACTACGATTCGGGCGACTGCGTTTTCTTCGATGCCCGCGAGCCCGAATACTACGCCGAGGGGCATATCGCCGGAGCGCTGAACTGGCCGTCGGACCGGTTCGATGCCCACTACTTCGATTTCATCGATCAGATTGAACCGGACGACTGCATCATCGTCTACTGCATCGGCGGAGCATGTGACGAGTCGTACCATCTGGCGATTTCCCTGCTGGCCGAAGGATTCGGCAACGTCCTGCTGTACGAAGGGGGCATGGAGGTCTGGGAGTACTCGGGATTCCCGACATCGGAGGGTCCTGAGCCATGACCGGGAACGCAGCAGAAAAGCCGAATCCTTCCGTGTCCCGGCAACCTTCCCCGATTGAGTGGACGATATACCACATCTTCCGGATTCTTCTGGGCCTGATTTTCATCATCGCATCCCTTGAGAAGATCGAAAGGCCGTGGGATTTCGGAAGGGCAGTTTACGTTTACGAGATGCTCGTGGGTCCCCTGGCTTATTTCATTTCCCCGCTTGCGATCATCATGCCTCCCCTGGAGTTGATCACCGGAGTGCTGCTGGTGATCAACCGATGGGTACGACCGGCGGCGCTCATCATTCTGGCTATGAACATCGTGTTTGTCGTGGCGATTGGAAGTGTTATCGTGCGCGGCATGGACATCGACTGCGGCTGCGGTCTGGATGTCGGCATAATAGCGCTGATCGCGGGCACCCAGGCGGATGCCGGAGCGCTGGTCAGGGACTTCGTCATAATCGCGATGAATCTGGTCGTGCTTTTCTCCCCGCTGTCAAAGGGAACCGCAAACAAGTAATGGGCGATTCTTGTAATTTCCCCTGTCGCTGGTATCATACTTAGCCGTTGGCAACTACTTCGAGGACGGAGCGGCGAACTTCATCTCCTCGCAGGTCTTTTAACTCGTATCCGTAACACACAAGCCTGGGTAAGGCCGGCGCGGTGTCGTCATGTGACAAGGTGGCGCAGCGAACGGCGCTATAGTACTTACCTTATACCGGCAGGAGACTCAAATGCATCTTCGATCTTCGGTTTCACGCCTTGCTTATTACAGTGTGCTGATCGGATTGCTTCTTGTGGTCGCGGCAGGATGCTCCGGCAGCCGATCGCCCGCATCGCCTTCAGAGAATCCCGATGCGCAAGGATCAACCGGGCCTGCACCTCAGCGCGTGCCGTGGGGTATCTGGAATGTCAGCATGACACCCGACGGGCAATTCGGGATTGTGCCGGAGCGGCTGGCCCAGTACACCTGCAATGTAAACATCTTTCTACAGCCGCCCGCCGGAAGCCTTTCGAGCATGTCGGTCAACATAGTGAACGACTCCCAGCTCATGTCGACAGGCAGGGTGATTGTCGACGTGTCGCTCACGCATCCCTTCCCTGACTACCCGGAGTACACTGGATTCGATGTCCTGGGTGTTTTCATTCACAACGGCCATAGAACTGCGAAGCACGACACCCGAATCCGCTTTGCCCGTGAAGGGAGCGACGCGATTCTTCGGAACGCGGACGGCTACACGCGCTGGATGAATCCATCGGAATTCCGTGCGTCCGGTCTTGGCGGCTATACCGAGGGCGCGCTTGGCAACAGGGGTATAAGCTGGAGCGCGACGGTAAATCCGTACAGGTACTTTTGCGACGGTCTCAGCTCGACCGAGAGCGTGGCAAGTCACTTCGTCTCCGGCTCGCAGGTCAGCAATCGAGGCATGTTCCGGGCGGGTTCGAAAAACACCCGCCGATACGACCTGGTGTTCCCGCGACCCAGCGGCATCCCAAGAGTCGAGTTCCAGTACGCGGTCGTCGCGGGATGGGTCGAGCCCACCCGCACGCCGCCGCAGAACATCCCCGGCGATTTCCCCTCTCAGGCCAACATGACCGAGCCGTTCTACATGGTCTTCAATACCGAGGGAAGTACCTGCTACTACAACAGCTCCAGCGAGAAGGGCGGACAGCTCCTGCTGACCGTCGAGGTGTTCGATCAGGGCGCCCGGACCGATCCGAACAAGGTCGCAGGCCAGATTGATCGGATAATCGTCGAGAGCCTGAACGCGTTCATACCGGGGGGCACCAATTCGAAAGCTTTCACCTCCGCCGACTGGTCGACAAGCGCAGGCACGACCGGAATAAGTCAGAAGTTCATTCTGGACTGCGGGGATGTCGATCCGCAGGGGCCCGATCCCGATGATAATCCGATCCTGGTCATCGTTCAGTCCGATAACGGAACCTATAACACGGGAATCGGCACGCCCTATCCCAGCGGTCGACCGCGGATGTATCAGCGCTATGATGTACCGATGTCGGGCTGGTCGCCGAATGCGCCGGGCAACGTCCCGAACTTCGAAGCATCCGATGCCGACCCCTCGCTCGGTCCGCATCGTGTCGAGCTCACGTGGAACGAGGTTCCCAACGCGGACCAGTACGAGATCCAGAGACGCGATTACGATACCGACGACAAGGAATGGAGCTGGGAGACCGTCCAAACGCCATTGGCCGGTACAGATAGCTGGGTCGACACGCAGGCAAGGTACTCCGGTCCAAATAATCCGATCAGCTACCGGATAAGAGCCGAGAACGAGGACGGTAATTCGCCCTCCTGGTCAACCGATACCGGTTACCCGAAGATCAGGCAGGTGGGGCTCGCGTTCTGGTGCGCGGCCAATGACTCGTCGGGCTCCGGAGCGGTGGTCCCATGGTCCAGAGCCACCGCCGACTACGCCGACTGCAACGCGTTCTGGGCGGACTACGGCTTCGAGTTCGTCATGGAGAACTCCGGCGGCTTCTTCTGGATGACCAACCCGGCATATCGGAACCTCACCGGCAACGAGCCTACGCTCATGCATGAGGAGTTCGGGCAGGTGCAATTCCCGAACTCCATCAACGTGTATTATGTCGCGACCTGGGAGGGAGATCCGACACGGGCGTTCAATATGTCCATATGTCCTGCGTCCATGCACGACGCGTATAACACGTTCAATGTCCTGTGCCAGGACTCGCGAACCAACTGCCCCGGCTCTATGGAGATCAACATCATACTGGCGCACGAAAACGGGCACGCGCTGTGTCGCCTGTGGGATGTCTATCTCATGGATGTCAACCATAACGGGATCATGGACGACGGCACCGATTGCAGCATGAACACGTGGTGCAGCGGACCGTGGCCCAACGGCGTAATGTACTGCGACGAGGACGCATGCTATCCCGAAGAGCCGGGATCGCAGTACAAGACTCCAAAGAACCTCATGTGGTATTCGTACTGCGGCTCACCGGTGACCCAGTACGACATGACCCCCGGCCAGTATGTCTTCGGTGCGGAATGGGTGCGCAACAACGACTCCGGCTACCCGCCACCGTAGGCTTCAGCTTGCATATGAAAACCTGATCCCTCCCGACATACCCGCCGAGCCTGTATAATACTAGTCGGCATGGCCGAGCTTACGCCTACAGAGCAACTCGAGGAGATCAGGCGCAACTCCGAGAATCTGAAGTCGCGCATCGACACCATTACGCGCGACCTTGATTTTCCGTCGCTCGATAAGGAAGTCGAGGAATTGGAACTGAAACTCCAGACTCCGGAGGTATGGAGCGATCCTTCACAGACCGCCGCGATCAATCGCCGACTCGCGCGACTGAGGGAGCGTAGGAAGGTGTGGGACGATCTGGCGGGAGCTGCGGTCGACGCTGCCGAGTTTGCAGAGCTGGCCCTTGCCGAGCCCGATCCGGCGGAGCATCTCGCGGAAGCCCGGGAGGCATACAGGAAGGTCTTCGAGGGTGTGGAGAAGGAGGAGACGAAGTTGCTGTTGTCGGCGCCGGAGGACGTCGGCGACGCGATCTGCTCGATCCAGGCGGGCGCAGGGGGCACCGACGCGCAGGACTGGGCGTCGATGCTCCTCCGGATGTACCTCCGCTACTGCGAGCGAGCCGGTTTCAAGGCGACGGTGGTCGAGGAGCATCCCGGCGAGCAGGCGGGGATCAAGTCGGCCACGTTCGAGGTAGAGGGCGAATACGCGTACGGCTACCTTAAGTGCGAGGAAGGGATTCATCGACTCGTCAGGATCAGCCCGTTCGGCCAGCACCGGAGAGAGACAAGCTTCGCCAGCCTTGATGTCACTCCGATGGTCGAGGAAGCCGAGATCGATATCGATGAGGATGATCTGAAGATCGATACCTATCGCTCGTCCGGCGCGGGCGGACAGCATGTGAACAAGACCGACAGCGCGGTGAGGATCACGCATCTGCCGACTGGCGTTGTAGTGAGCTGCCAGAACGAAAGGTCACAGCACAAGAACAAGGCCACGGCATTGAAAATTCTCAAGAGCCGGCTTGTGAAGATGGAACGGGAGAAACAGGCGATTGCGGCCGAGCAAGAGCGCGGCAAGAAACACAAGATTCAGTTCGGCGGCGGGCACATACGGAACTACTTCCTGCATCCGCGCAAGCAGGTGAAGGACATGCGCACGGGCCACGAAACCGGCAACGCCGATCGGGTGCTCGACGGCGACTTGCAGGACTTCATCGAGCGATACCTCAGGGAACAGGCTGGTGCAATGCGGGCAGCATCGGATGAGATTTCAGACTAAACCGATTCCAAGAAGGAAAGACGGAGGGGCGACTTGCAGCTGCCCGGACCGATTATCTCCACGCCGTATTTATTCCGAATCTTGTCCAGGGCGGTTTCGAGGTTTTTCCTGCGCTCGTTGGTGAAATCTCGCGCGAAGTCCAGCCGTAGCTGGTCGTCGCGCGGCACGAGGCGACCGTAGGAGAGGGCGAGCGATCGAAGTCGAACGCGACGTGTGAACATGCTATGGAACATCTCCTCCACGATACGCTGGAGGATTATGTCGAGGTCGGTCGGAGGGATGGCTTTCCTGCGATGATGGGGGGGGACGTCGGGATACCTTATTTCGAGGCCTATGGATCGCGCCTGCATCGCGGCGTTACGCAGATCGAGCCCGAGCGCTGCGACGAGTCGGAGAAGCGCGTTACGTACAGCGATCGGCTCGTAGAAAATCTGCTCGAGCACGATCTCCCGCTTGAGGGGTCTCGGGCCGTGCGCGTGACGTCGTGGCGTCGGATCGTGACCGCGCGCCGCTCGGGCCATGTCGAGGCCCTTCGGTCCGAACGCCGCCTCGAGCGTCTGGATCGGCACGCCGGCGAGCTCCCTGACCGTGTGCACGCCGAGCCATCTCAGCCTTTTCGCGATCTGCGCCCCGATCCCCGGCAGCACCGTGACATGGTAGTCGGCCAGGAACTCTCCCTCCGATCCCGTCGGGACCTCCAGGATGTCCTTCTCGTTCGCACGCATGGAGGCGAGCCTTGCGACCAGCCGGCTTCCGCCGAGTCCCGCGCGGCTGGGGAGGTTGATTTCGTCTGCGATCGAGCCCTGCACGGTGCGAAGGAGCCTGACCGGGTCGGGATAGAGACGGTCGGTGCCGGTGAAATCGAGAGTGAACGCGTCCTGCCTTTCCGGGTCCACGATTGGGATGAATCGCTCGCAGATCTCCTGCGCAGTCTCCGCCGCCTGGAAATACTCGGTGGGACGCTCCTCGACGATTTTCAATTCCGGGAGAAGGAAGCGCGCCTGGTCGGGAGTGATGCCTGTGCGCACACCCGCCTTGTAGGCCTCCGGGGATGTCGCGACGACAAGCCCGCGGTTGCCGATCGCGCCTACGACGATAAACGGTTTTCCGGAAAGCTCCGGGCGCCACGCGCGCTCGCAGAGCACGGGCAGGGGCACAAAGTTGAGGAATCCCAATTTGAGACCGTTGCGGAAGTCGGGTTTTCGGCCAACGCAGTCCACCGGGTGAATTTTACCATGTACCGACCCCTCTTCGCGGTTGATTAACC
>CAYLVL010000017.1:352-15950 GCA_964387135.1 uncultured Planctomycetota bacterium | reverse complement strand
TATCTTCAAGCCGCTCGAGATGCCCGAGGGCGCGTGATGCAGCGTGACGACTAGGAAAAAAGTGCCCCCTCCAAGGGGGCTTTTTTTTCAATGCGGCTGCACTGACTCTGCCTTGTGGGACAACAGGCAGTGCACTAAAATCCAACTGTCAGCGTTCCTGACCTCAGGCGCATCCAACTCCTTTGGGCTTGTCAACAGCAGGCGCCGGGTCACCCAAGAAGCATTCTGCTCTTCCCGATATTTCGGAGGTTTATGTCAATGAACAAAATCACAGCGATTGCGGTTGCCCTGCTTATGTTCGGGTTGGGGTTAACCGGCTGTAGCGCAAGCGGGGACGATCCAGTGCTTCCTGTCAATGAGGCGGTCCAGGAGGGCAGCGGATCAGTCGACAGGGACGGCACCGGTACGCATCTCTGGGGATACTACACCGTCTCGATCGATATCGACAGCGGCGAAGTGGAGGCTGTGCCCGACCGCTCCGGGATGTTCACTGTAAATGTGGTCACCTTTCTTCAACAGCAATCCGATCTCGATGTCATTCGGCGTCAACGACATCATCAGTGGATCGAACTACGTCGACACCGACATCGATGTCGCTCTTACCCACCCGTTTCCGGGATTGCCCCAATACAACGGCTATGATGTGAGGGGAGTGTTCATGGGCGACGGATCGAATACGCTGTCCGCGGTCGGGACCGTAATATACCCCGTTTTCGGGACCGATCAGTTCATGTTCGACGATCCCGAGTCGGGCAGCGGAGATCCCGCAGGCGGTGGACCCGACGGCTACACCAGATGGTTCAATCGCCCTGAGTTCTCCATGGGCGGCATGCCGGTTTTCAGCTACACGCAGGGGCGGCTTGCGACCCCGGGTTTCGCCGCTACGGCCACCCTCTGCCCGTACAAATACTTCGCCGACTCCCTCGCCACCAATCAGAGCTTATGGAACTGGATAACTGCGAATCCCGATCGAAACGGCCGGTTCTCGTCCGGCGCCACAAACGAGCGAAACTACTACCTGAGATTCCCCACCTCGAAGGGCGTCACCTTCGGCTACGCAGTGATCGCCAACTGGGGCGGGGTTGAGCCGGAATACCATCCGTCGAATGCCGTCGAGGCCGCGGCATGCGATGTAACCGACACCAGTAACGTCTATTATGTGGACGGGAGCGACAACGGCGGCTCGCTTGTGCTCGACATCAGCGTCTTTGACTGGCACTCCGAAATCACCGGCGGGGTGATGGAGGACTACAATATCTGGATCGAGTCCACGGTCCTTAGCGCGCCCTATCAGCTCGATCAGAACGAAATGGTCCCTGTCGGCGGCGATGAGAACTACTCCACCTATCATGTGGAGATCGCAGCCGACAATGTGACCGGCCTCGAGGGCAACGAATACTGGGTGATTATCGAGTACCCCGATTACGACTACAGCAACGAGTACGGCAGCCCGAACGGCACCAGGGGCGATCCTCTCGCCGCCTATTTCCGCCATGATCTTTCCGTCTCGAATACCCCGGGCAACCAGAATCCCGAGTGCTCACTTCAGGTTGATCCTGAGAGCCTTGAGGGCTGGGACGTGCTTGGGGCATATGTTGAGTTCGACACGAGCGGCACGTTCGATCCCGACGGCGATGATTTGATCCTCAAGTGGGATTTCGACGGCGACGGAATCTATGATGAGGAACCCGACGATGAAAACCTGGGGACTCCCGAAGCGGCTGTTCACAACTACCTTGAAGATGGTTCCGCTGCGGTGAGAGTTGAGGACGGAAATGGAGGATATGCTGAATGCTCCGTGGATGTAAATCTCACGCTCTATCCGTCGAAGAATCTGCCGTTGAGGAGCGGTATCCAGGCAAATGATCTCGGTTCCGATCCATCCGACGGTGATTTGCTGATTCTCTACGACGACGGTCAGGTGTGGAAGCATACGGTTGGGGATTTCTATCAGCCTGATGACGCCGTCAAGTTCTGCGATTTCGTTGAGGACCAGCCGGCCTACAATTTCGCAGGGCTGGATTTCATGGATGTCGGGCCGGATCAATACTCGTTCTACCAGGGCGAGGCATACGGCACCGGTGCTTCCTCGCCGATGCTTATTTATGATGGAAACGGTGAGGCCCGGTGGCCGCTTATCCTCTACGGAAGCTCGTGGACAATACTCGACATGATGGTCTTCGGGGAGGGCAGCGACACGTACCCGAACGATCCGGGCACCCTGTTCGGCCATACTGCTACGTGGTTTGATCCTCCCCACCACAGGGTCGAGATCGGACGACACCCCGATCCGTCATATCCCACCACTTATCATACTTACGAGTACATCGGCGATATTCACACGGGGTACGACAAGGTCTATTATCAGTACGTCGTCGCGGGCGAACCGCGCCTGAGGGCGACTGGTGCTGGATGGTCGAGAATGTCGATTTCTATGCCTCGCGATGGCTTCTAACGGGTACAGGCACCTACAACGATCTCGACTTCGCCGATGAATACTTCGGAACCGGCTTCCAGACCGATGATGACGATTGCTGGTACAACGCGAAGGATATCACCCGCGACAGCGAGAACAGGTACTTCGTGCTGGACGAGCTTTCATCCGGCGACGGACGTGTGAAGGTGTTCACAACGGGCAGTCCGGGCGAATCGATCGGCGGTTTCGATCTTCCCGATGACTTCGATCCGAGTCCTCTTAGAATTGAGGGAACGGACTACAAAGTGGAATGGTTCGGCTACTACATGTTTGTGCTGCATGGGGGGCCGGCCGGCTACTACCTGAGCATATTCTTCGAGCCGGAGATACCCGGCTAAAAGAGCCACCGGGCGGCCCGGGATGCCGGAAAGGCAATCCTGGCGTCGCGAGCGCAAGAGCCGATGTCGGGAGGAGCGGGTGTTTTATCAATCTAACAGGGCAATCTTACGGTATGAGGTAATCAATCCGCCGGATATCGCATCTCAAATGTCGGGTGGTATGCGTCAAGAAAGAAATAAGTGAGGGACGCCCCGAGCGGTGCCGGGTACCCGGGACGCCCCGGATCCGGCCACAGCACGGTGTCCTCCTCATGGGCAACCACCCTACCGTGGTGTTTGCTGCCGGACCCATATGTAGAACGTTCCGGCGGGGTGTTTGCTGACACCTCTTTCACCATTTTTTGAGGGATTTTTCTTGGGAAGCTGTCGAAAAAGTAAGCAGGAGGAGCATCCGGACATGAGCCGGTTGCTTCTAGGATGCTTAACATACTATACTGTGGTGAACCCCATATGCGTCGGTCCCGCAGGGGCCGGTGAAAGGATCTAATGATGGTTCCATACACCCGTCCATGGATTGCCGGGCTTGTAAGTCTGGTTCTGCTCTTTGCCCTTTCATGTTCAGGTGGCGGCGGCAGTCCCATCGCCCCTCCGTCAACAGGAGGTGATGCCGATCTCGGACTGACTTCCGGCACCGGATCAGGAGACTCCACGGGCTCTCAGGGCCCGTCGGCCCAGGCCTATGCCGGACAGAGCGCCGGTCTATGGGGCATATACGACATTGTCTATGATCCGGGCGTAGGGGATTTCGTTGTTACCCCCGTCAGAAGCGCCAATTTCGCATTCAATGCCCTGACATTCCTACAGCCCCCAAACGGCAACCCGGCCAACCTGGGAATCAAAGTCATCGACAAAACCCACATCCTGGATGAAGGCCGACTCACCATTAACGTCTCCATCACCCATCCGCTGTCGATGCCGCGCCTGGTCGGCTTCGACACCTACGGCGTGGTGATCGGCAACGGGAGCCTCGAGTTCAGTGAGGACGAGGGAGTTGTCTTCGCGGGACCCGAAGATCTTCTTCTTGAGAATTTCGACGGCTACACCCGGTGGATGAATCCCGTCGAATTCACCGATCCCGGCCTCGGCGGCTTCACCGAGGGCCTTATGGGCACCAAGGATGTGGACTGGACCGCTACGGTGAACGCCTACAAGTACTTTGCCGAGGGCCTCGGGCCGCAGGACGATCTCGGCGAATACCTTAATGACGAAGACATGCAGGAATTCAGGGGCGCTTTCCTGCCGGATACGACGAACACCCGCGAGTATCAGCTCAAGTTCCCCATGGTGGGCGGTTTCCCGCAGCTCAAGTTCCAGTACGCGGTTATTTCCCACTTCATGGGCGCAAGGGATGGGAACGGCGATCCGATCCCCGAGCCGGAGATCTCCGATTTCCCGATCTCAGCCAACGCTCATGAGGCGGTGTATATCGCGGCCGACGCCGGGGGCAGCACGCTCTATTACAACGAGACCAGTGGCGTCAGCGGCGGCGACCTCTACTTGCAGCTGACCATCTTTGACTGGCAGGGAATGGAAGCTTTCGGAGGCGAAGGAGCGTTCGAGGAGATCAACGCGATCGCGATCGACAGCCCGGACGGGCTGTTCGGCACGGGCGGATTGACTCTCGAGGCGACCGACCTGATCGGCACCGAGACCTCCTCCGGTCCGAACTCCACCACCCTCCAGCTCCTCGTAGAGGATGTGCAGGCGCCGACATGGGGTCCGCACGAGGTATTCATTGCAGTATACAACCAGGAGCCGAACACATACGGTCCGAATCTCGGATGTGCCTATCCCGAGGACGCGATCCTTGGCGGCTACACTCGGACCATTGTGGAAGTCGAGAAGAAGACCAGCGCCGATAACCACCCGCCGGTCATCGAGGAAATCCAGGGGCCGACCGAGACCAGCTGCTGGGATACCGAGTCAGTCTACACCTGCATCGCGAGCGACGAGGATCCCGAAGATCGGCTCCAGTATCAGTGGGCCGTTGTCTGGCTGGGCACGATCCCCATATACGAGAATCCCCCGACCGAGGACAACACCGCGACCATCGACTGGTCCAATGAACGCATGTTCCCGCCGGGAATCTACGAGGTCTGCTTCAAGGTTACCGACGGGCAGGCCGATGACGAGATGCACCTCGATGTTGAGAAGGTCGCCGGCGGCTTGAAGATGGAGGATATCACCGCCGACGATGAAGACACTTACGATGTCGAGTGCAGCAACACGGACGCGGTCTACACGACCGATGCGGAAAGCTGCGACCCCGATGCGGACATCCTCTTCCGATGGCTGCGCGGGCCCGGCGAACCGCCCGAAGAGATTGATCCCGACGATCCCGGCTGGTCCGAGTATTTCGAGAATAACTCGATAGTATATAGCTGGGACGGCACGGTGATCGGCGACTGGTGGATTGTTGCGCAAGCGAACGACGGCATCAGCACTCCCGCTCTGAGCTCGTTCTACCTGGTTTACAGGATCGATACGCCTCCCACCGACATCAATCCCCCGTCCGGTGCCACCGAGGTCGACTGCAATTCGAATCACGAAGTCTACACTCTCACCGGCGGCGAGGACTGTGACGGCAACCCGAACGAAAGGCAGTGGACGATAACCCAGACGGATGTTCCGCCCGCGGGCGGGTGGGTCGGCGCTGTCGACGACCAGTTCGTGGTCGACTGGTCGGTTTACCCGATCGGTACGTACTATGCATGGCAGAGGATCGGCGGAGGGGACACGTGGACGGTAAGCGATCCTCTCGAAATCCATCGAGTTAACACAGGTCCCGACATCCCCAACATGCCCGAAGGTCCGCAGCTTGTGGACTGCACATTCACCGATGCTCTCTACCAGGCGGGCGTGGTCGGCGACTGCGAGGGCGATCCGGTCACCAGGCAGTGGGCGCTCGGACTCGACGTCACGCCGCCGGAAACCGGCTGGGTCGGCTTCGAGGGCACCACGTTCACAATTGACTACTCCAAGGTTGCCACCGCCGAGTATTTCCTCTACCAGCGAGCTTCGGACAATGATGTGGACTGGAACTACTCCGACGGCCTTACGGTGGTCAAAGTAAACGCGCCGCCCGACAGGCCCCCGACTCCCGCCGGCAAGGAATCAGTGACCTGCTATGACGACGCTGAGGTTTATGACGCGGGAGAAGCGACCGATTGCGATTACGGCGATGTCCTGACACGACGCTACATGGTCTCGGTCAATCCCGACATTCCGTTCGGCGAGTGGGTTGAATTTACAGGCACAAGCTTCGTAATCGACTGGTCCGCCTTCGAGAGCAGGCTCTGGTACATCTTCCAGCAGGTCTCCGACGGCGAGGTCGAGATGAACAGCGACGCGTTGCCGGTCATCAAAGGCAACTCCCCGCCGGAGGTCGGGACGCCAAGCGGCCCGACCGATGTCGATTGTACATCGACCGAGGTTGAGTACACCGAGGGGACGATCTTCGACTGCGATCCGGGAACCGAGTTCTTCAAGCAGTACTACCTGTCGGTCGATCCGGATACGCCCTTCGGCGGCTTCTGGACCCCATACGAGGGCGAGAGCTTCTTCCTCGATTTCTCGATGCTCCCCTCCGGTGACTACTATCTGTTCGTAGCGGTTTCCGACGGCATGGATGAGGGTCAATGCGAAACGCCGCTTCATATAGTCAGGCACAACAGCGCGCCGGACAAACCGCCGGTGCTTGATGGTCCTGTGGAAGTGGATTGCGGAACCAATCCCGCCATGTACGACGCGGGTCCGGCCACTGACTGCGATCCGTTCGACGTCCTCACACGCTACTACTACATCTCCACTGACCCGCTTGTCCCGACGGGCGGCGACTGGGTCGAGTTCTTCGGTGACAGGCCATTGGTGGACTTCACCGGTGTTGTCGCCGAGGATCCCTATTACCTCTTCCAGAAGGTATCGGACGGCGAGCTTGAGACCGCAAGCGATTCCCTCGGTGTCGTCTATCACAACACGCCCCCGATGGAACCGATGATGCCGCTGGGCGAGGTCAATGTGAGTTGCGCCAACGACAACGAGCCATACGAGGGCGGGGAAATCATGGATTGCGACTCATGGCAGACACACACGCGAAGCTGGGCCATCAATGATATCGATAATCCGCCTTCCATCGGCTGGACCCAGTTCACCGGAACGAGCTGGACGGTTGACTGGTCCCTGTACGCCGAGGGCACTTACTACATGTTCCAGCGGGCGAACGACGGCTACGGGTACGTATACAGCCGTGGCCTGCAAATCATCGTCGGCCCGCCTCAGCTTGTACCGCTCGATCCTCCGGTCGGTCCGGAAGATCTGATGTGCAACGGCTCGATCGAGACGTACGATGCGGGCGAGTACATGCCCGGCTGCCCCGGAGCGGGGATAATCAGGGAATGGGCGCATAACGTCTTCCCGAGTCCTCCGCTAAGCGGCTGGGTCGAGTTCAGCGGAACGACATTCGATGTCGATCCGACGACTCTCGGCTTCGGCTACGTGTACCTATTCCAGCGGGCAAGGCTCGACGACCAGACCGAGTACTCCAACGCGCTGACTGTAGAAATCCATCCCGCCGAACTCGGCGATCCCCCGATTCCCTCGGGACCGACGACGGTCGATTGCGACTCCCGTAGCGAGGAGTACGAGATGGGCAGCGTTTACACCGAGAGCCCCGGCACCCCGGTGGATCGGTTCTGGCAGGTTCAGAACACGAGCGGCGAGCCTCAGAACGACTGGCAGCTTTTCACCGAGTCGCCCGTTATCATTGACTGGACCATCTTCCAGACCGGCGGCACCTACCATCTCGTTCAGATGGCCGATGACGGCGATCATCAGACATACAGCGAGCCTCTGGTCGTTACTTACGTAAACGACGAGCCCGAGTTTCTCGGTACCCTGACCGGTCCGACCGACGTCACCTGTCTCGACATCATGGCTCCCTATGACGGCGGAGAGGTCTATGACTGCGACAACGATCAGACGCTCATCCGCGAGTGGGCGTGGAGTTACGAGGATGTCTATCCGGTTGTCGGCTGGGAGGAGATGTTCGGACAGACGTTCTTCGTGGACTACTCCGATCCCGACATCCAGCCCGGTGACATCTATCTGTTCCAGCGCGTCACGGACGGCATCGTCTACGTCTATGACGCAAGCCTGCACGTCACTTACACGAACTCCCCGCCCGATCAGCCCAATCCGCCTGAGGGGCCCGGCATCATCACCTGCGAGAACCTCCAGGTAACCTATAATTGCGGCGAGGCCACGGACTGCGACGGATCACCGCTCACCAGGGAGGCCGCGCTTAGCGCCGATCCCACTCCACCGTCTACCGGATGGAGCGAGTTCGCGGGCGATTCGTTCGACTTCGACTGGTCCGGCGTTGACTTCGGCATATGGTACCTCTGGCAGCGTGTCAGCGATCCCGAGTACACTGTAACGAGCGATTACCTCAGGGTCTGGAAGGTCAACTCCCCGCCCGATATCCTCTCGTTCGAGTGCGATGAGGGTCTCGGGCCGTTCGATACGGACGGGGATACAACCGGCCTTACAGGACTCGATCTCATCGATGAGCTGAACTTCTCGTATGAGGTTGATGACTGCGATGGAGACAGCGTCGATGTCTACTATGCGGTAACAGACAGTGATATCGCGCCATCGGACGGCGATCCTGCATGGATCGGCCCGTTGAGCGGCGGCATGTTCATGGTCGACTTCTCGGCCTATACAGATCTGGCACCGTCCGCTTTGTACATTCATCTTGGCGCGGACGACGGCACCAACGTCTGGACCACCCAGCTTTGGGGCGGTTCGGTCAACATGTGGGATCGTATCTGGCTCACGGCTTTCACCGATCCCGGTGACATGTGGACCGAGGACCCGTGCGTGTCCGGCACAGGCTCTTATACCTGGGGACACGACGCAGGCAACGGCTACCTGAGGCTCCTTGATTACGGAGAGGAGTCCCAGTCAGCGGTCTGGGGCAGCTCAATCGCCATGCCGTCCGCGCCCGATCCCGGCGACACCGCCGCGCTCATGAGCCACATGAACCCCGCCCTGAACGACGCGGGTCTCGACAACGTCTACTTCGCGTTCCTTGATGATGTCTCCTGCGACGATTACGTGCTCGACATAGTCAACGGTTCAGGCTGCGAATTCGAGGGTCCGGAGCTCATGGAATTCTCGGTACCGCAGATCGCGCCGATCTGGGGTCACGACCGCAGGATCGGAATCTACCAGAGCGGCTTCGACGGCTGCGACCCGTGCAACTTCTACCTCGACTGGGTCGGCTTCTGGATCAAGCCGCACTGATCGATCAAAGGCTTGATCTGACGAAACAACAGCCCCCGGATCATCCGGGGGCTTTTCAATTCATCGCGGCCATAACACCGCCCGGGGCTTGCCGATATCGCGCTTCGGGTTTATATTCAGTGTCGGTCCGGCGCAACCTGCAAGCCGGTTGCGTGTCATAATCCGGGAGGGTTTGAATGTGATCCGGGCGAAACCGGAAGGTGAGAACCCATGAATCACTTCAAGACATTCATTCTACTGGTAGTGCTGGCGTGCCTGTTCATGCTGATCGGGCACCTGGTCGGAGGGCAGATAGGCGTGATAATCGCTCTATTGATCGCGATCGCGCTCAACTTCACCAGTTGGTACTTCTCCGACAGGATCGTCCTCGGCATGTACCGTGCGAAGGAAGTGGACGAGTCGGCGGCACCGAATCTTTACCGGATGGTTCGGGACCTCGCGCAGCATGCGAACATGCCCATGCCGAAGGTCTACATCGTGCCGTCGCCGAGCCCCAACGCGTTTGCGACCGGTCGCGATCCGAATCACGCGGCGGTTGCGGTGACGCAGGGCATACTGGGGATGCTTGAATATGAGGAACTCAAGGCGGTGCTGGGACATGAAATGGCGCACGTGAAGAACCGCGACTCGCTCATCATGACGGTCGCTGCAACGCTGGCGGCCGCGATCGGCTTCATCGCTTACATCGCCCGATGGGGCGCGATTTTCGGACTCGGCGGAAGGCGCGGCGGCGGGGGAGTAGTCGCTCTGCTGATATGGGCCGTCCTCGCTCCGATCATCGCCACCATGATCCAGCTCGCGATCTCACGCACGAGGGAGTACGGGGCGGACAAGGGCGGCGCGGAGATGTCCGGTCAGCCTCTCATGCTCGCGAGCGCGTTGAGGAAAATTCACAACGCCGCCATGCTCCGACCGCAGAGAGACCTCGCCAACCCATCCACCGCCCATCTGTGGATCTCGAGCCCACTCTCCGGCAGCGCGTTCGCGTCGCTTTTCTCCACTCATCCCCCGGTGGAAGAGCGAATCCGCAGGCTCGAAAAAATGGCCGGCGTGTGATCAACCGGATCCGATTCCTCCACTAATAACGTTCCTTTGTATCATGGAAGGACGCGAGGGCACGACCGTATGGAAGTGCACACTGCGAAAAGACTCGGTTGCGCGCCTGCTTGTGACTGTGGTAGCATTTCGGGCCGTTACGAGGGGCAGGTCTCCTCGATAGTTATCGTTATGCGTATCCGCGTTCTCGCAGCAATTGCGTTGTTCATTCTTGTCATCCTGCCGGTATGGGCGCAGGATGCAATCGACTCCGAATCGGGACCGGTCGAGGTCGAGCCGGACACCGAGGAGAACGTGGTCAGCGTCCCCGTCGATGAGAACACCGGAACAGTAGCTTGGGAGGAATACCTCTCGCTTCCGAACGGAGGCGGCGCGCAATTCGGTTTCGTCACCGTTCTTTATCCCCCCGATCCCTCTACATTGGAAGGCTGCCCGGACATTCTCCTCGACGGCGCATGGTATCCGCCCATCCCGTTCTCGTTCGGATTCTATCCCTCCAGTGAGAGCAATATCTCGGTCGCGGGATGGTGGTACCTGGAGGACGCGAGCGGAACGCTTGCAAGGCGCGATATCAACCTCACGATCGGCAGCGATACATGGGGCTGCTCCACATGGTTCATGGGCTCCACATGGATCTATCATGTCGAGCAGGGATGGAACTCCGGCTACATCGGCGAGCAGTACTACGCACCCGATGACTGGTCCGGCCCGGGTATCGACTACTTCCTGAGAAGCGTTTGGTTCCGTGGCATTCTCGGCGGGGAGAGAATGAGCGAGTTGCTTGAAAGGTGCGGAGCCGAGAGACTGGGGCGCGACATGATGAGCGGCGGTCGAGAGCGTCTGGCGATTTTCAAGGTGCCGCCGAACGAAACCGACAGGCAGAACGGAAGGGGAAGCCTCCTGGTGTGGGTCAGGTCCGGCACGTGGGACCTGGTGAGAACCCGCCTGCACGCCGCGTATGCAGTCGAGGTTACCGAATTCCGCAACGTGAGCAGGGAAGTGGCAGTCGATCCGGACGTGTTCTACAGCGACTACCTGACTGACGACATCTACTGGTCGATCAACGAGTATCTGCTGACGCACGATACGAGTTACCTGCTGATGCCGATGCAGCAGGCTCCCGGACAGCCCGAGACGATCTACTACTACGGAACTGCCGGCGACGGATCGTCGGAAGATGCAGCCCAAGATGATTCCGGATCGTCCGAAACGGAAACTGAAGGAGAAAGCGGGGAAGCGGAATCCGGCGAGTCCTCAGGCACCGACGAGGGATGAGACTCGGTGATGGGTGGGGGCAAAGCGGACGACCTTGAAGGGGTCGCCTTTTTTTGCACCGGCCTTAAAAAGAAGGGGCCCCCCTTTTAGACTAAGGGGGGCACCTTTCACGATCCAACCGTACAATCGATCGACGGTCCCAAAGAAGTCAGCGCCTGGGGCATTACTTCTTCGGGCGAGTCCGCTTCGGAGTCGCCTTCTTGAGGGTCTTCCGTGCGGTTGTCTTCTTCCTGGCGGTAGTCTTCCGCGCAGTGGTCTTCTTCTTGGCCGTGGCCTTCTTGCGAGTCGCAGTCTTCTTCTTGGCCGCGGTCTTCCTGGCGGTCGTCTTCTTCCGCGCAGTGGTCTTCTTCTTGGCCGTGGCCTTCTTGCGAGTCGCAGTCTTCTTCTTGGCCGCGGTCTTCCTGGCGGTCGTCTTCTTCCGCATCGTAGTCTTCTTCCGGGTTGTCTTCTTCCTGGTCGCTGACTTCTTAGCGGTAGCTCGCTTCGCCGTGGTCTTCTTCTTAATCGTCTTCTTCCTGGCCGTGGCCTTCTTGCGAGTCGCAGTCTTCTTGGTCGTCTTCTTCTTGGCGATAGGTGTCATATTCCTGGGTCTCCTTTTCTTGCTGGCCCCTCGGGAGGTGTTTTGAATCGGTCTCCCTATCGACCACGCTCACGATTCAAACGTCAGCGCGGGACCTGATCTGAAAGCCGCACAACAGCGGCGTGTTGGAACATTCGTAAATAGTATCTTTTCGATAGGCGCTTCGTGAACTGTCAACATGCGTCCTATCTGATTGTCAGAGGAGTCTGATGTCGCTATGTCGTGCAAGAGTTAAGTGGGGAGATGTTGCAGCCTGGTTCGCCACCCTCAGTACTGCGTTTCGCTTTTTTATCACCCTCCGGTATCCCGCTTGAGATGCATGCTGTAAGCTCTCGCTGTTTCCCTTTGCAGATTTTTATTCTTCATAGCAAATGCACACGCCGATGTCAATCTTTTTGCACCGCTAATTCCATTTTTTTAAAACCCCTGTAAGCCGCTGCTGATCAGGCTTAGCAGACATCGCCATTCCTCATCTTCCTCCAATCACGTTCACTTGCACGAAAACGCAAGCCAGAGAAATGAAGTCGTGCAAGAAGAAAAAAATCGCGATCTTCGCCATCCCGCTATTCATGCGGGCTACAGAGCATCACCTCGCTTTCGTCGACACGCCCGACATTCTTCAGTTGCGCTGCACTGTGAAAAAAGTTTGCAGAATCGCCCGATCGATGTCGTTACGTTGCCGCGCGTAAAAGGAAAAACGAAATGCCTGTGATGAGCGCGGAATTTTTTTCTTTTCGCACGCGGACGTGTGCAATTTGTTTCCCTGATCGTGTCTCGAAAGAGAATCGCTGTGCACGGCTTTCATCGTTGATTTCGCGTCATGCGTGCCGTACAATCGAGCGGGCCTTACTAGCGGCCTTTTGATTTCCAAGGTCACGGAAGGAGTTGAAGTGCGATGTCCGAGGAAACTCGGGACGACGAAAAGAAGAGAGGCGGGTGGAAAGTCAAGGTCGGCCTCGCCGAGATGCTGAAGGGCGGGGTGATAATGGATGTCACCAACGCCGAGCAGGCGAAGATCGCCGAGGACGGAGGCGCGTGCGCCGTCATGGCTCTGGAGCGGGTTCCGGCCGATATCCGTCGCGACGGCGGAGTCGCACGCATGGCCGACCCCGCGATCATCGAGGCGATCAAGGAAACGGTCAGTATCCCCGTTATGGCGAAGGTGAGAATCGGTCATTTCGCCGAGGCGCAGGTGCTCGAGGCCCTCGGTGTCGATTTCATCGACGAGAGCGAAGTACTTACTCCCGCGGACGAGGAGAACCATGTCTGGAAGCACGACTTCACCGTACCGTTTGTCTGCGGAGCGACATGTCTTGCCGAGGCGCTGAGACGGATCGGCGAGGGCGCCGCGATGATCCGCACGAAGGGCGAGGCTGGCACGGGAAACGTTGTCGAGGCGGTCAGGCACATGCGGCTCATCCAGAAGGAAATGCGAGAGCTCAAGGTGATGCCGCAGGAGGAGCTGATGACGCGCGCGAAGGAGATGGGCGCTCCGTTTCATGTGGTGGAGGAAGTCGCGCGCACGGGAAAACTCCCGGTACCGAACTTCGCGGCGGGCGGAATCGCTACACCTGCCGATGCCGCCCTCATGATGCAGCTCGGTGCGGAGAGCGTTTTTGTCGGCAGCGGTATTTTCAAGTCGGAGGATCCCGCGCGACGCGCCGAGGCGATAGTCCGCGCGGTGACCTATTTCAACGATCCCAAGGTCGTGGCCGAGGTGTCGCGCGGGCTGGGCGAGGCGATGCCGGGCCTGGAAATCGACAAGATCCCGAAGGAGGAGCTGCTTGCAGGTCGGGGCTTGTGAGCCTCGGGGCAAAAGCGATGCCGCTTTATACCATCGGCCATTCCAACCATACGCCCGAGCGGCTGCTTGAAATCATCTTCCCGTTTGGCGTGACACTCATCGTCGACATCCGCAGCGTCCCGTACTCGGGGCGCTTTCCTCATTTCAACAGGGACAATCTGGCGGAGTTCCTGAAATCTCACGGCATCACCTACGAATGGTGGGGCGATTGCCTTGGAGGCATCAAGGACGGAGAGCGAAGCTTCGACAGCCTCGCCGCGACCGATTCATTCCGCGAGGCAATCGAAAAGCTCGCAAGAGATTATGCGGGAGCTGATGAAGGCAATGATAGCGTCGCGTGCCTTCTCTGCGCCGAACGCGATCCGGCGAAGTGTCATCGCTCGATGCTCGTCGGGCCCGCCCTTCGCTCGCTCCCCGGCGGCGGTGTCGACTTGCATCACATTCTGCCCGATGGCACACTCATTCTTCAGTCGGAGCTGGAAGAGAGACAATCCGCGCCGAAGGTGGACAGGGCGGGCACGCTTTCGCTTTTTGATGACCTGACCAACAGCTAACTTGAAAAGGACGATATCTGTCATGGCAAGGAAGATTACCGACACCTGGGCGATAATCATGATGGCCGGTATGGGCACGCGCATGAAGAGCGATTGCCCGAAGGTGCTGCACGAAGCGTGCGGCTACCCGATCGCGCGATGGGTCATGGACGCGTGCGACGCCTCCGGCCTGAAAAACCGGGTGCTCGTGGTCGGACACAAGTCGAAAGAAGTCACCGACGCGCTGGGCGACGAGATGTTCGTGGTCCAAGAGCCCCAGAGAGGCACCGGACACGCCGTGATGGTCGGCATGGACGGAGTCCCGAAGAGCGCGAAGCACGTTATCGTTCTTTCCGGTGATGTTCCCTGCCTGAGCGCGGGCACGATCAAGGCACTGATCGCCTATCACAAGAAAAAGAAACCGCTCGCTACCGTGCTCAGCTTCTATCCTCCCGACCCCACCGGCTACGGCAGGATCATCCGGGATGAGGACGAGAGAGTCGTCGGGATCGTGGAGCAGGATGACCTTATCGGCGATCAGGCATGGGTCGACGAGTGCAATTCCGGCATCTATGTCTTCAACCGCGAAGCTCTGGCTGACGCCTTGAAAATGCTGGAGCCGAACGAGCGCTCCGGCGAGTACCACCTGCCCGATGTTCTCGTCCACATGATGGCGTCGGGAGGGGAGGTCGAGGCTGTCGGTCTTGATGAGTGGATCGAAGCGATGGGCGTGAACACGCGGGGTCAGCTCGCGGAAGCATCCGACTACCTTCGCTGGCGAATTGCCGAGGAACACATGCTCAACGGGGTCACTATCACGGCTCCGGACATGACCTGGATCGGTCCGAAGGTGAAGCTGGGCAGGGTCTCGGTGGTGCAGCCCGGATCGATCATCATGGGGAACTCGAAGATAGGCAAGGGAAGCATCATCGGGCCGAACACCGAGATCAGGGACGCGAGGATCGGCGACAACTGCACGATCCTCCACAGCGTGCTCACCGAGTGCCGGGTTGACGACGATGTGCGCATCGGACCGTTCGCCCACATACGTCCCGAATCGCGCATACGCTCCGGCGCGAAGGTGGGGAATTTCGTCGAGATGAAAAAGACCGATTTCGGGGAAGGCTCGAAGTGCGGTCACCTGACATATCTGGGCGACGCGAAGGTCGGGAAGAACGTGAATGTCGGCGCAGGGACGATAACATGCAATTACGACGGCAAGCAGAAGCA
>CAYLVL010000017.1:0-342 GCA_964387135.1 uncultured Planctomycetota bacterium | reverse complement strand
CCCAGCCGCCCGCGGCCTGCCAGCTTTGTCCACCGACGGCGTGTTCATCGGCTCCGACTCTATCCTTGTCGCGCCCATAAAAATCGGAAAAAATTCCTACACCGCCGCAGGCAGCACGCTGAACCATGATGTACCGCCGGAGTCGCTCGCGTTCGGTCGCGCGAAGCAGGTGGTCAAGCGTCAGTGGGTCCATAGCGACGTGAAGAAGCTCGCCTCACCTAGAAAACGCCCCAGGCACTCAGGAAAACAACGCGGGGGATAGCCCCGCTTCGCACGACCAATGCAGTTTGCGCATGCTGCGTTGGAGCTTGAGTAGAGGGGTCAGTCCAGGTAGAGGAAATC
>CAYLVL010000016.1:0-16168 GCA_964387135.1 uncultured Planctomycetota bacterium | reverse complement strand
AAAGCCCATCCCGCGTAAGCGACCGGCTCGGATCGATACTCCGGAAACCACAGACGGCTGAACCTGATCGGAGGAGGGTTGGAGTCCCTGTCGAGGAAATACACTCTCCACCCGCGCCAGGTTTGAGGACTGCCCCCGAAGAAATACTGGATCGAGATCAGCCAGGCAGTAGGATTGAGCTGATCCTCAAGCGGCCAGGTGTCGTCAATTGCGGCATCCAGCGGCGGTGAGAAGAAGTGCTTGTAGTTCGGGTCGCCGTTGTTCGGAAGCTCGTCCGCCCAGCCTGCGGTAGTCTGAGAATACATTCCTGCGAGGCACTCAACCCACGGCTTGTTCAGCCAGTAAACCGTGCGCTGAGCTATCTCCAGCACCGAGTACTCGCTTTCCTCGATCTCCGGCAACAGCGGAGAGATTGCCGCGGTCCATCTGTTGTTGGGACACGGCGGCATCCTGAGCACGTTACCGTCTATCGGTCCTTCCTCGACCACAAGCTGATCCTCCTCGGTATGCCAGAACAACTGCCATCCACCGCTCGGATCTTCCCCGCCGTCGAAATCCTCCATCTCCACATAGGCGATCTGGCTGTTCGTGCTTTCGGAATCGACATTTCCCGGAACCGATCGAGCTCTTACAGTAAACGCATAGCAGCCCGTTGTGGAGAAATCGGGGTAGTTACCGGTGTCGATGTCTATCGTTTCGTGATCGGTTGCAGCGACGAACGTGTCCGGGATGATGCCGTCGTAGGGATTCGTATCGGCATAGACTGCGTACTCCGGATTGCCGTTTCCGGTCCACAGAAGCTGCACACCTGCAATGGCGTAGTCGCTGTCCCGAAGAACCTTCAGTTCCACATTCCCCTCAATAGGATCCGCGGGCTCCACCGGCATCTCGTCGGAGACTTCGAGATCGTAACGGAAGAACGCAGCCAGCGGATCATCGCCGGTCATGTTCTCCGAACCGAACTCGTTGTGATAGTCGTGTTCAGGATACTCAACAATGACCCAGTACTCGTTGCCGTCAGGCCCCCCCACATTGTCCGCTGCAATCTCCACATGGAAAGTCGAATAATCCTCGGTCCCGCCGACAGGCGTCATCTCGATCTCATCCGCCCGATATGGTCCGGCAAGCACCGTGGAGTCGATGATGATGTCGTAGTCTTCCATAATTCCCGCACTGATCTCGGAAGACCAGTCGAAGACGCTGATGTCCAGCTTTATGCTCCCGCCGTTGTTGCCCGGATCGACGTACCAGACATCACTGGAATCCACCACGCTGAGCGCGACCGCCTCGGGAGCATTCGCGGGGTGATACTCCGGTTCCTCGCCTGCCCAGTTGGCGATGACCGCATAGCCGAAGACAATATCCGGCTGCGGTGTTGGAAACCTGAGGTAGTAGTTGCGGAAATTGGTCGCACCGGAAGAGAACCGACCGTTGCGATCGGTATTCTCCGTTATCCAGTCCCAGACATCCTCCACACCGTCCAGCCCGTCCGCGAAGTACTTATACGGACAGATGGTCGCAGTTCCTGAGAATCCCGGGGTCGCCATACGTCCCTGCGTGTACTGGAACAGGGGCATGCCGCCCATGTTGAACTCGGTGAGGTTGAACCAGCGGGTATAGCCGTCCGGGCCGCCGATGTCGTCCCGGGGATCGTTCAACATGTACTGATCCGCTCCCAATACCGGGTACATGAGCCCGTCGCGGTATTTCAGTTCAGCGGACCCATTGCCCATGAAAATCCCTCGAACATCATAACCGTTGTATCTCGGCAATCCGGGGAACGGGTGGGTAAGGCCAACGTCAATATCCACATCGGTATAACCGGGCTGTACCTGCACGTCATTGATGAGGAACGTCATCGATGCAGGATTCATGTTGAGGAAATTGGTGACATTGGCGGTGAACATGCAGGTTCGATCAACCACCGCTTCCGCCTTCATATTCACCGGATCAATGGTCACGTTATAATAGCCCCATAGACAGGTCTGAGAGCCTGCGCATCGACCCGAGGCCATGGAATCGGAGTCGATTCCTGTTGGCGAGGGATTGATGGGATCGCTTTCGCCCGAACAACCTGCAGCCACGAGGATGCTTAGAAGTGCTCCTGTGATCAGGACCGTCCAGAATTTCATCATTAAACCTCCCGGCAAATCGCCACCTGATTTTCCAAGACAACTCTACATCATCTTATAGCAGTCACCGAACGTTTGCAAGCTGTCAATAGGAAATGCCTTCGGCCTCGGAAGGATAAGAGGGTGACATTGCAGATGACCCATTGCATGCCTGCGGCGCACCCGGGCGCTGATTTCTGGTATCATCCCCACGAATCCCCATTATGGAGGTCGTCATGACTGACGTGAGAAGGTTCGCGCGACGGAGGAAAGGGAAAGTCTTCATGGGACTGTGCGCGGGTCTGGGCGAGTATTTCCGGATCGATCCGATCATCCTGCGGCTTGCGTTTCTGCTTGGATTCTTCACGCTGTCGAGCGGGCTCGCGCTGATCGTGTTCTATATCATCGCGGCGCTCGTTGTGCCCTACGGCGACGCCCCATCCGGGCAGACAGGGATCTCATGATCTGAGCACGGAAGCGAGATGCGCGCGATTCATCGCATACTGATCATCGCCGGGCTTGTCGCATTGACCGGCATTTGGCCCGGCGCGTCGCACGGGGATTATGCCCCCGATCACCCCGATTATTCACGACTCACCAGTCGCGCGCTGGGAATGGGAGGAGCGACTGTCGCGTGGATCGATGACGCATCGTCGATCTTCCACAATCCGGCTGGGATGGGCAGGATCAACTCGCTCGCGATCTCTCACTCCCACTCGCGCAACCATTTTCCCGGCGAGATAGAAAACCTCGACCAGCTCGATTGCGATCCGACAAGCTTCCTGATCCCGCTGAGTGGTGCGCTTCTCGGATGGCCGATCGGGAGCGCGGGAGCGGGATGGATAGTGCAGGGCGAGTTGGGCTATGACTACCGCACGCGCAACGATGAAGCGGTGCCCGAGGAGCGGCTTTTCGGAATGGGTCCCGGCGACAGGCGCGAGGGCGCTGGATTTCATCTGTGGCCGGCAGGATTCTTCGGGTTCACGCATCGGCAGTGCGAGTACCTTTTCACCGGGGGAGATCGGCTCCCCGACGGCGTGACATGGCGCAGGACCGGGGAAGGCTACTCGGCGGGCGTGCAGCAGACGGTGATCCCGGGAATCCAGTACGGTGCGGTGTTCGAGCAGACCGACCATGATTATCTGCCGTATCGCGACGGTATTACCGCCGAGCGGGAGAAAAAATTCCGCTCCGGGTGGTCGATACGCCCGACCGCATGGCTTTTGGTCGCGCGGGATGTCGAGACGGTCGATCGCAAGGAATGGCGTGCAGATGATAATGCCGTTCCAACGACAACCCGCATATCGCGCACATACTGGGGGGTGGAGGTCAAGGTCGGGAAATGGCTTGCATTCCGGTGGGGATCGTTCGACGGGCACCCGACATCCGGCTGGTCGTACCAGATAGGACCGTGGCGTAGCGATTCAGCGTGGGTGGACGGCCTGATGACGGAGATGGTCGGGGATTACCCGACCCCATCCGAATACCACAATCCAGAAATCGACGGTCACGACATCAGCGACTATCATCCAACCGGCTTCAATCTGGGGGGATAAGAATTCGTCACTCGCTTTCGACTACTTCCATGAAGTCCGTCCAGCCTGATGACGTTTGCAGGAGATATCGGGCGCAGAAAGCGACCGCGTCGGCGCAGTCGTCATGTCTGCCCGAAGGCGCCTCGACCTTGAAGCCGTACCAGGTCGGCGTTACCTCAAGCGCCGTAAGCTCGTCGATCAGTCGCTCATTGTCGGGAAGAACGATCTTCCCGATGGAGATCAAGCCCTGGAGGGTGGAATACGCCTCATGGTTACTCTTTGGTGTTGCCGGGATGACGGTTGCATCAAAGCCGGCAGCCTGAAGTCGCTCGATCAGGTAAGTCGATTGGTATTGATCGAAGGTGATCGACTCGACTTCGTTTTTCCTTGCCGGCCCAACTATCCGCTTCTCGATCTCGCCGACATTCAGCGGGCTGTCTCCTGAAGGATCAAGGACTTCGACTGTCTCGATAATCACTCGTACGTTCTCATCATCGGTCGATGGCTCCGGGTCGATGTAACCCATCGCGATAGCAGTCGAGTCGTGCTGAAGACCAATATCGACATGGATGTGCCGTCGGACCGATCCCGGCCGAGGATGATCCATCGGAACGACGCAGGCGCGGATAAAGGCGGGTTTCAGGAATTTTCCATGCGGAGCGAGAAACTCGGCGCCGTACTCCTGCCGGGCGAGGATCTCGTCACGCTCAAATTCATCGTTCAATTGCTCGTACGGGACATTCGGATTCATTACCCACGTCGGCAGTTGCACAGCGAGCATGCCTTCATCGATCCCCCTGCGACCGAAAAGATCCCAGACAACACCGGAGCGTCCGGCAGGCGATGTGGTTATCACCGCAAGGCTCTTAGGACCGAACGTCTGAAGCGACGGTTTGAGTGCGCCCCAGACCATCCTGTCCGCCAATGGTCCGGCGGTTCGCTGGAAGTGCGCGAATTCGTCGAAGCACACCCCGCACGCGGTGCGTCCGCGGGCGGATCGGGATGATGATGAGAGCGACTCGATCAGCAGACGTCCGAGCCTGACTGATTCCGCCGGTGCGTTTCGCCGGTCCAGAAGACCAAGACGATGCAGGTTGCCGATGAGCATCCTGAAGAGAATCCGAGCCTGCTGGACGTCGCAGGCAACATTAAGGAGCGAGACGTCGCTCGTCGGCAGGATGGGCAGGTCATCAAGGTAAGTTGGGGTTCTGATGATTCTGCGAGCCAGCCATGATGCGAGGATCGAGGCGATCAGCGTCTTGCCGGACCGTCTGCCCGCTACGCAAAGCAGGAGCGTGATCGGCGTCGCGAATCCAACTCGGATGTCGTTCCCGTCGCGTTTGATTTCGGCATCGGGCGGAAGCCACAGTCGCTGCTCCTCATCGCCCAAACCTAGAAGTCGGTTCAACTCATCCGACAATTGAGAGCATCGACTGGAGTTGTCAAGCTCGCATGCGCCCCTGCTCTGACCGATCAGGGCGAGGATCAATTCCTGCACGGGAGTAAGCGGAATCCCCAAGCCGCTTTTCGCCATCGCGATTGTAGCCGGTCCGGCGTTGGCGGGAGGCTCGGGACCTCGGAGTACCCTCGAAAGCAGTTGGGCATACAGGGGATGGACAAGGTCGTTGGAGAAGCCGATCATTCCCCGCATTCCGGTTCCTGCTGAACACCTTCCGCCGAAGGTGCAAGCTCGCTCGCCCACTCCGCGTCGAGCTTCCTGAGCACTCTCTCGATCAGCGCCGCGTCTTCTTTCGTCAGTTCGTCGACGATGGCCTCCACGGCCCTGATGCAGTCGTATCGCTCGCCCAGCCTGATGTAGAAGGCCATCTGCTCCTTGATCAGACGGACCAGTCCGAGCGCCGCGTCTAGCTGGAGCTTGACTCGCGCTCGATCAACCTCCTGATAAGCTCCCTGACCAGCCTCCTCAGTGTCCGCCAGATTCTCTTGGATCTCTCTGATAGCGTTCCCTGCATTTTCAAACTCCCCTTCGAGTTCAATTAGTCGACGTTCGTAAAGCCACATTCCCCGACCTCTCCACTCGTCCGCCATCGGCGGGCCTGATTCTCCTTTCAGCCGGCGACTCGTCAACCGGACCGAGCCTGCTGATCCGGTCCAACGGAAGCGACCCGTCGGTTGCGATCAACCCGACCGAGTGATGATCGAGACGGATCACCATCTGTCGGTACCTGCGGTTACGCCTGCGCTCCGAGCGATCGTAATTGTCGATCTTCCTCTCCCAGGCTTCGCGGGGAGGCTGAGCATCTGCACACCTCGGACTTGTGAGCGGCGGCACAGCCTTTTTCATTTGAGGGCTCCTTCTCCGGCACCTTAATAACTGCGCAAGGCAGCTTAAAACAAAATCCCCCCTCCTGCCTCAACATGGGAACGGTTCCCCGAGCGCCTTCCGGGCCTTCTTCATGTGCTTCTGGACAGCGCTGTGATGAAGATGCAATTCCCTTGCGATCTCTCTTTGCGACCATCCATCGAGAATATAGGCCAGCACACGGAGAGTCCTGGGGGAATCGGCTAATCCCAATTCGAGATCGATCAGTTCAAGCAGGAGGTCATAGCTTTTTGGATGGAGACCAATTGCCCTGTAGTCCAGCACCAATCCCACGCTCATCACCGCCTCTCAGGCACCTTCCGATAGTCAGCTTGCTGCGGACACCATAGCAGAATTAGCAATATTTGTCAAGCATTATTGCAGGAAAAGATGCAAAACACGGTCGAAAACTGCTATAGAGGCATTATTTGACATAAAAAATGCTTCGTCAAGCCTTTGGAATAGGGATTCCGGGTGTTGATGCAGACAACGGGGTTCAATCACGTATGGACTGCCAAGACCTGATTCCAGCAAAATGCAGATTGGTATCCATCCAAGGAAGGATACCAGTTCTGGGCCGGGGGGATTCTGCCCGTCGTGGATTCAGTAGTAGAGGAATGTCGGGTTGTGCGACTGGAAGTCGTCGGGCAGGTTCATCTGGTTCCTGACTTCGACAACTCCCTCGATTGCCGAGACGATCTCGATGACCCGGTCGATCTCCTCACGAGTATAAAGCTCACCGGAGATTGTCACGACGCCGTCCTGCACATTGATCGTGAGCTTATCGGCTGAAACCTCGCGATCCTTCCTGAGTTCTTCTCGAATCTTGCTCTGTAGCTGCTTGTCCTTCATGATATCGCAGCCGGCGGTCCCGATTGCGAGACCGGAGACGAATAGAACAAGCAGGATGGCGGGTATGGGGCGCATGGTCTTTGATTTCATCGCTTTCCCCTTTCCTGAAAATGTCGGTTCACGCAGCCGACGCTGAAGTTGCAGGGAAATTATACCACCCGAAACGACGGGCGCCGGTTATGATCAATCCGGTCAAAGAACAAGCATGGCGTCGCCGAACGAATAGAACCTGAATCGCTGCCTCACCGCGAACTTGTACGCTTTCAATGTCTTCTCGACCCCATAGAAGGCCGCGACCAGTGCAAGCAGGCTGGTTCTGGGCAGATGAAAGTTCGTGAGAAGGGTGTCAACTCCCTTGAACTCATAGCCCGGGGTGATGTACTTCGCGGTAAATCCTTCGAGCGGACGAAACACACCGTTTCCGTCGACCGACGTTTCGAGAAGCCGGGTCATCGTAGTGCCGACCGCGACCACGCGCCCGCCTTCCCTGCGGACAGCATTCAGACGATCCGCCGTCTCCACGGGCAGTACCCCGTACTCCCTGTGAAGATTATGATCCTCGAGATTTTCAGTGCGTATCGGACTGAACGTGCCCCACCCTATCCTGAGATAGCCCTCGATGCGCTGAATCCCTTTCCCCTCCAGACGCTTCAGTACTTGCGGCGTGAAATGAAGCGATGCTGTAGGCGCGGCGACCGATCCCGAGATCCTCGCGAAGATTGTCTGGTAGCGACCGAGATCCCCCGTATAGCCCTTCACGTAAGGCGGCAGTGGAATTCTTCCAATCCGCTCGATCTCCCCCTCCACATCATCGACACTGCCCAGTTCCACGACATCCGCGCCGGCTTCGTCGTGCGATTCGACAACGGTTGCAGTCATTCGGCTTTCGGGGAACAGGATTTTGTCGCCGACACCGAGACGCCTGCGTCTTCTAAGGAGCGCCTTGAATCTCGGATTGGGCTGAGTGGGATCATCAGGCAGGCGTTCGAGAAGGAAGACCTCGATACGCGCGCCGGTAGGCCATTTGTAGCCGAACAACCTCGCGGGCATGACTCTGGCGCAGTTGGTAACGAGAACGTCCCCTTCCTTCAAAAGGTCGGGAAGGTCTGAGAAGGTGCGTGTTTCGAGTCGGTCGCTGTCTCTCGAACAAATAAGCAGGCGTGACGAGTCGCGCGGATGTACGGGCGCCTGCGCGATCAACTCCTCGGGGAGGGGATAGTCGAGAGCATCAGTACGCATGGCGTGCGCCGATCAGCCCCTGAACGCCTTCTCGTGAGCGGTGCGGGTCACCGGCGGCTCCGACTTCGCCCGCCTGAAAAGAAAAATCAGAACCCAGTACAGAGTACCGAACAGGAAGAGTCTCACCGGAGCGGCAAAGATGCTCACCAGCCCGATTGAGAACCTTGCGCTGCCCTGTTCTTCCGTGAACAGTCGTCCGAGAATCTGATCCACCCTGGCCATCATGAGGTCGCCGGCAGCCCACAGGATCGCCGAGTATATGAGCCAGAGGACGGAGATCGTGACCACGAATCCCAGGACGGAATTGTGATTCCTGGAAACGATGTCCATGACCAGCAGGAGGGCAACATAGAGTAGAACGAACATTATCGGGACCCATGCGCTCCTGAATCTCAGCCTTGCAGAGCTCGAGAGGTCCTCGTTGCCGGTCGCGGGACGTGCGTCAAGGTCGATCGGGGCGCCGGTGATCATGATCGGTCCGTACAGCGCGCTTATCAGGCTGAAGGAGACGGCTTCTTCGGCGAGTCTGGCCGGCACGAAATGAGCCGAGTATTCAGTGGAGACTGTCCTCTTGTATTCCTGAGAATCCGCCCCGGCAAGCACAGCCTGGACGTCAACCTCGGACCAGTCTTCCGATTCGAGTGTCGCCCTGAATGCCAGTTTCATCCCAAGCATAAGGGCCACGGGGGCAATAATGCCGAGGATCAACGCAACCGCAGCGATTAAGAGAAGCCATCGGAATGCCAGGGCTTTCGGTTGCGACGTTTCCCTCGCGTCTCGTGACTTCACCGCCAGCCCCGGACCGGGTCCGGGTCCGCCGGGAGTGTCGGGGTGCGGGTTGATTGTGTTTCGCGTTCTCATTTTCCTCCCCCTGGATCAGAATATACTAAGCAGGATTCAGACTATCAACGGCTTCAGGGCTTTGAACACTTCCTCGAACTGCTTCACCGACAGGCAGAACCCGTCGGACAGAAGACCCTGGAACGGATCGGGGTGGACATCGAGGATGATCCCCGCCACACCGGCGGCAAGAGCGGCCCGAGCGATCCATTTCACTTCATCGGCAGTCCCTGCGACCCTTGACGCGTACACCAGCGTCGGCAGAGGGCATTTTCTCAATTCTCTTGTGATTGCCACGATATCCATCTCGAGACGGTCGCCTTCCCGTCTGCCGGTCTCGACCAGCGCGATCGATGAGTTGCCTCCCACCACAATCTGACGGGCCGCATCGAGCCACAAATCGACCGATGCCTCCGGATGCCTTTCCAGCAGGACCGGCTGACCGAGCTTCGCAAGCTGATCCTGGAGGGTTGTCTCGAACATGAATCGGTCGGGGACATGCAGGGCGCAGGCCTTGAGAAGCTCAAGCGCGGTTCTGGGACCGAGGACTTCGACCATCGCGGTCGATGGAATCCCCGCTTTCCTCGATACATCGGAGATAATCGAGGCGGTGCGCTCATACAGGGACTTTGGGGGAAGGGTCTCGGTCGGGCGGTACGGTCCGGCCTTATAGATATTGGCGCCGATGGTCGCGAGATCGCTCGCCAGCGATACGGAATGCTTCTGGCTTTCGAGGTAGGGGCTTCCGGCGATGATCACCGGGCGTGAATCGAGGCCGATCCATCTGTTACCGCACTTGATCTTGACCGGCTCCAGGTTTTCGAGCGGATTGTCCGGATCGCGCGGAAATGAGATCGACTGCACAAACTCCATGTGGCGGAACTGATGATAAAGCTCCTCGAGCTTCGTTCGCTCCGCGCTTTCCACCACGAGATAGCTCGTGGAAAGCTCCTGGATGTACTTGTATTGCACGCCAAGCGAGTCGCATCGCTCGGTTATTTTACCGACATCGCTAAGGCTCACCCTGGGAGTGAATCGAACGAGCATCGTCGAAGGGATAATGTAGCACGGGAAGCGTGTGAAATGGAACTTGCCGCCTGCGCCCTACTTCCCGTAGTCGTAGAAGCCTTTGCCGGATTTCTTGCCCAGATAGCCTGCGCGGACCATTCGTCGGAGTATCGGCGGCGGAGCCATGCGGGCCTCGCCGAATTCCTTGAACAGGATTTCCCCGACCCACACCGCGACATCCAGCCCGATAAGATCTATCAACGCGAGCGGTCCCATGGGGTGACCGGCTCCGAATTTCATCGCGTTGTCGATATCCTCTGCGCTTGCAAGACCCTGCTCGTACACTCGGGCGGCATCGTTGAGATAGGGAACGAGAAGACGATTGACGATGAAGCCGGGAGCGTCGGGTGATCTGACCGGCTTCTTGCCGAGGCTTTCAACGAAGGTGTAGGCAACGTCATAGGTTTCGTCGGATGTCTGGACCGCACGGATGACCTCGACAAGCTTCATCACGGGAACCGGATTGAAGAAATGCATGCCGACGAATCGGTCGGGACGCCCGGATGCGGTCGCCATCTCGGTGACCGAAAGGCTCGAGGTATTGGATGCGAAGATGGTATCGGGAGGGCAGACACCGGCGAGTTTCTTCCACAGGTCGCACTTGAGCTCGATGTTCTCGTAGACGGCCTCGATGACAAGGTCGCGGTCGGCGAACTCATCAATCACGCTGGTGCCCCTGAGGTTGGCGACGGCTTTGTCGCGATCGGTTTCCTCCATGCGGCCCTTGCCGACCTGTCGGTCCAGATAGGTGTTGATTTTCTGAAGACCCGCGTCAAGGAGATCGTCATTCGCCTCCATCGCGAGGACATCGTAGCCGGACATTGCGGCTACGATCGCGATCCCGTGACCCATCGTGCCCAGCCCGAAAATTCCGACTTTCTCGATAGCCATTCTGTGTACCTCTTCGGTCGCCGCATAGCCTGCGGGAATCCGGAAGACAAGAACTATACCACCGATAAGAGGAGATGTGGAAGGGGGTATGAAACACATTCGTTTCAACAGCCATCGCGTTCGAAACTTGAATAAACTTAATGAGATTGCGTTATACTAGCAGCCTCCGTAGGAGGAGAGGAGTGATAGAGATGCTGGACAAGCGCGCGTGTATCTTGTGCGGAATCGTGTGTGCGGTTCTGCTGCTGATTATCGGTAATCCGGCGGTGTCGCAGGAGGAGCCCGGGGAGACGGCATCCACGGATACTGAAGGCATCGAAATGTTGCCGATACCGGACCAGATTCCCTCGGAATACCGGGAGGCGGTCGCGGAGGCGATGGAGCTCGCGGGGGACAACGCGGGGACGCTGCTGAACGTCTTCATGTACTGCCCTTACGAGTGGATCCCCGGCGCGGTGTTTCTGGTCAGCAACATGCCGGTCGAGGATCTCACTGTGGTGACGGAGGAGATGTTCCTGGACAACCTGCGCATCGCCTACGAGGTGCGCTCATCGTTTCCGTGGGCGTCGAGCTACTCCGATGACGATTTCTTCCATTACGTACTCCCCATGCGGGTGAGCCAGGAGCCCTTGGAGAACTGGAGAGGGTACTTCTACGAGCAGCTCAGACCACGAGTTGAAGGTCTGACGACGCTCAGCGAAGTTGTCCTTGAAGTCAACCGCTGGTGTGGCGAGAACGTGCGGTTCCAGCAGACGCAGCGACGCGACCAGGGCCCGTTCGAGACGCTGGCGAGCGGCTACGGCCGGTGCGAGGAGATGATGATTGTGGCGATCGACGCGTGCCGGGCGGTGGGAGTTCCCGCACGGCAGGCGTGGACGCCGTACTGGGGCTTCTGCGACAACAACCACGCCTGGACCGAGGTTCTGTGCGAGGATGGAAGATGGCATTACATCGGGGCATGCGAGCCGCGGGACTCGGTCGACGACGCCTGGTTCAGCGGTCCGGCGCGCCGAGCCAACCTGGTGATGTCGGTGCCGTTCGGACTGCCCGATCCTGACACGCCTAACCTGTACAGGCTTCACGATGAGCCGGGGGCAAGGTACGCGATCCTCAACTCGATCGGCTACTACCGACCGTCGACGGAATTGACGGTGCGAGTGGTCAATCTTGCCGGAGAGCCGATGCCGGAAGTGAATGTCTATCTGTCGGTGTTCAATTTCGGAGCGCTGAGACCGATCGCTCGCGGCGAGACCGACGAGTACGGAGTCTGGAGCATACTGGCGGGCCCCGGAGGGTACTTCATATCGGCGGGGAACACCGAGTCGGGCGCATGTACTGAATTCCAGGTGGAGCGGGGGGAGCCGGTTGAGTTGACGCTCACTGTCGGTCTTGGGGCCCAGCTCCCGCCCGAATCGTTCTGGCTCCGATTCCCCTACCCCGAGGAGGAGACGCAATGAAAGCCATTCGGATAACATACATGACAGTCCTGATTATCGCGTTCGCCGTGATATCGACAACATGGGCGATTGCGCAGGAGGAAGAGAGAACGGAGGGATGGTTCTACGCGGACGAGCATCCGGAGATTGTGGAGGCACTTGGGGATCACGAGTACGCCCAGGGGGTTCTGGATGCACTTGCCGACGCGGGAACGAACTGGACCGAGCTCTGGGAGGCGATCGACAGCACGGAGGGGATAGTCTGGTCGCATACATGCTGGCTCGTTATCAACATGCCGCATCTCGACCGGCTGGAGATGACGAAAGACACTCTCCAGGAGCATGCGAGGTTTGCGTACGCGACAAGGACGCAGCTTCCGTACACCGCTCCACAGGAGCTTTTCAGGGAGTACATCCTGACTTACCGCATCGGGGACGAGCCGGTAAGACCGTGGAGGTCGGAAATCTGGTGGGAGTACGCGGACCTTGTCGGGGAGTCGATCGAGGAAACCGCAAGAGCCATCAACCAGTGGGTGTATGAGAATCTTGAGGTGCGGGAGAGAGGATTTTTCGGACCGAGACCCGATCCGATGTCGGTGATCAGGGCCGGGACCGGGACCGAGTCGGACATCGCAGCGGTAGCGATCGCGATGTGCAAGACCTTTGGTGTTCCGGCGAGAAGCGCGCGTGTGTCTGTCCTCGGTGAGGAAGAAGGCGGACGGACATGGCTTGAGGTTTACACGGATGATGGATGGGTTCCTATGTATCCGGACAATCCCGACGCGTTCGGGGATACCGGGCTGATCGAGAGGGACCATCCGCATAACGTGACTGTGGTCAGCGTATCGGCGGCGTTCACCAACCAGCAGGTGACATCGCGGTATTCCGACACCGGAACGGTCGTTCTCAGGTTCACAAGGAACGGGGAGCCGGTGGAGGATTTCGAGCATTTTTCGGTATCGGCATGGAACGACGGAGCATGGCTGCCGCTGGATGATCTGGGCTTCGATCTCGAGGAAGAGCGCATGACGGCCGAGGAAGGGGGATTTCCGGCAGTTCTTGGGGACGGGGTCTATGTTGTGCAGGCCGGGGTGAGAAACGCGCGCGGGGACGCCTATGTACAGACCGTACCTGTTACCGTTGAGCCGGGAGACGAGATCGAGCTGACGATCGCGCTGGATGTGCCGCTGTCGGAAACCGAGTTGGTGGACCTGGTGCAGCGACGGATCGATCCTCTGCCGCAGGTTGATTTCAGCTACGCGAGCGACACAACAGCAGTGCCGGCCTTCCCGTCAGATCTTGCACCCGGGGAGTTCGCCTGCATCGTGATTTTCGATGCCGGGGGAGAGCCGTCGATCAGAATGGTCCCGCTTGTCGCGGACTGGGCGAGGGAATCGGAGACGGTTCTGATCGGAGTGGGGATCGGAGAGAGAGATACAGCGGAGGCTTTCTGGATCGACACGATCGGCGAATCGACCATATCGAGGTTCTATGCTGATCCTGAGGGCCTGATCGCCGGGGCTTTCGGCCACAGGGCGAACGAGGAGGGCGAGTATACTGGATTACCGCTGGTTATGCTGCTGAGTCCCAATACCGAGATTGTGTTCTTGAAAGAGGGATATGATCTGTCGGTCGGCGAGGGACTGGCAAGGGCAATGGAACTGGTCGGGATGTGAGACACTCACACACCCGAAGGATTCAGGGAAAGTCAAGGCAAACTGGCAAGCCTGTGGGCGGCACCACGGCGAGCGTGAGTATCGCCGGGGTTTCTCTTTGCTGCCATCGGGACCTGGATCGCGAATCTCGGAAACGGGGAACGTAACGAGTGGAAAACGATTACGACTACTGGAGCAGGTTCGTCGAAACTTACGACGAGGACAACCTGTTCATTATCGGGCAGAAAACGCATGAGGAGGTCATGCGGTGGCTGTCGGAGCAGCTCGGAGAAGATGGGCGAATTCTCGATCTTGGCTGCGGTACCGGGACCTACACAAGACTTGCAGCGGAAAAGGCCGGGGAGGTTGTCGCAGCAGATATGTCGAGGGAGATGCTCGACGCGATCAGGGCGAGATTGGCGGACTTGGAAAATGTGACGGTCAGGCAGGAGGATTGCTATCGGACATCATTCGATGATTCCTCGTTCGATGTCGTGATTCTGGGAAATGTGGTGCATGTCGTTCACGATCCTGTGGCGGTGCTCAGAGAGAGTCGAAGGGTGCTCAAAGACGGTGGAAGGGTGCTTGTAATCGACTTCACCGCGCACGGTTTGCCGAAGGACGATAAGAAAGCGATGATGCGAAGGTATTTCTCGAGGTGGGGCCCCATACCCGAATGGAGTTTCGCGGCGACGGTGGAAGGCATGACAAAGCTCGCGGAGAACGCAGGATTTGTCGTGGAGGAATCTATGCTGCTGGGAGAAGGTTCGAAGGCGGTATGTCTGAGAGTAAGGAGAGACTAAGGGGCAGAGGAGAATGCAAGGGGGCTGTGGAATTACACTGCATACCTGACCATCTCTCCTCATCCTCCCGCCATTCGACGAGCTCATGACAGGCAAGCGGTGGGGAGGATATTTCCCATTCAGTGGATTTGGGTAGCCGCGAGCTTTCGCGTTGCGGCGTCACAGAGGGCATAGCCCCAGTCGATGAGCCTGCCCTGTTCCTCACGCGAAAAAGGCGACAACACTGATCGCATCGCGCCAAGCTCGCGGGTCGAGTCGGTATCCGTAGCGAGAGGAGATTCAATCCCGTAGTCCGCAATCCTGTCGGCGATGTTCCACCATGCAATCGCGGGTGACTTACCTGCAGCTGCTTTGGAAGCCGGGATGGATTGAGAAAAGCCCCCGCCGGACATGAGCGCCTTCCTAAAAGACGCGCCGTGCGACACGGTCTGCATGATGGTCGACCGACCGGTCTGGCGTGGCCAGAAGCTTGACGGCTTGCGCCAGAGCTGACGGGTCGTGCTCGCGTCGCTGACCAGGATTGTGTCATAGCGGTCCTGCGTATCAAGGATCGGATCGAGACCAACCGGATCGTGCATGCCGCCATCGGTCAGGACAAGTCGCGAGCGCAGGTGTGATTCATCAAAAAGATCTGACTTATCGGAACATGACCAGCGGGACAGGTCGGTCTCAAGTACGATCGGCGAGAGGAACGGCGGGAAGGCCGATGACGCCGCGACAGCAGTAGCAAGGGGTATTTCAGGGAAATGCAGGAGGCCCAGACGCTCTTCGCGAAGTCCGTCGCAGGAAAACCAGACCCTCCCCCCGGTCTGGAGGTTGCTCGCAAGCAGGATGACATCGGGACCGGCGTTTTCATCGGTTAAGTCGCCGAGTGTCGCGGAGCCGAAAAGATAACGACGATACTCGGGAGCAAGTCCGGATGTCGGAAGGCCGAAAAGCATCGCGAAAATGTTGAGAATACCCGGACCTAGCTGGATATCTTTCGAGCAGAGAAACCGGAGCGGCTCAATGATGAGTTCAGGGAGGTTTGCGGCTGCCCCATTGGGATCAAAAGCGATTGAGGACCATCTCAGCCCCAGAAGCGCCGCGGCTATCGATCCACCCGACACGCCGGTGATGGTTTTGACCCGTGGCAGAAGGCCAAGCTCGTTGAGCCTCTTGAGAGAGCCGAGATGGAAGAGAGTCGCGCGGAACCCGCCACCGGATAAAGCAAGACCCATACGGCCGGACGATGTAATCCCGGGAGATGTCATGGTCGGATGTATTATGGCACACACAGACAAGTTTGTGTGTGCCGTGAGCAATTGCGGGAGGAACGACACTGACGAGGATGTCAAGTTCGGATATAATTGCGCAGTAGCACCTCGGCCGGCTGATCACATCGCGCAAGGCAAGTCCGGCGGTTTTCCTGTTTC
>CAYLVL010000015.1:5877-16317 GCA_964387135.1 uncultured Planctomycetota bacterium | reverse complement strand
GGCGCATTCGTTCGCACGATTGTTCTTCCGGAACGCCGTGAATATCGGGTTACAGGCGCTCGTTTGCCGCGCCGCGGGAGAGTCGATCGAGAAAGGCGAAGAGCTTGTGATCGATCCATCGGCGGGCATCATCCACTCCATGACCACCGGCAGGGCCTACCGATCCGAACCCTATCCCGCTTATATCAAGGAGATCGTCGATGCAGGCGGGATGGTGGACTACGTCAAGCGTCGTCTCGCCAGGGACAGGGAATGACACCCCGTCACCCTACACATTGATACTAATTCATCCTGAACCGAACCCGTTGCATTGCCCTGCGCTCGGTTATAATGTAGATTACGTGCGGACGGGAGCCGATCGGGAACGTTCGGTGAACCATACAGAGAGCAAGTTGTCGGTTTCAGGGGTGAGTAATTGATGGCAAGAAAAATCATGACAATACCGGCTGTTTTCTCCTTCGCGCTCATGGCGTGCTCAGGCTGCATCGAGTACGGTCCTCCCGGACAGCCGAAGACGATTCCCAGGGCCATCACCTTCATGGTCAGCTCCAGCACGACCTCCAACTTCACGCCGTGCGGATGCCATTCGGGCAAATGGGGCGGTATGCCCAGGCGCGGGACGATTTTTCTCCAGGTTGAAGACGAAGTCGACTGGGATGTCATCTACGTCGATACAGGCGACGTGGTTCAGGGTGCCGTAACCGAGACCCTGGAGTTGAAAAACAAGTACATCTTCCAGGCGTACGATGTGATGGACTATGATTTCGTCAATGTCGGCGACAATGATCTCAAACTGGGCTACGAAGAGCTCGCGCGGGTTGAATTAGAGAACAACATCCCGTGGACGTCGGCCAATATATACGCACCGGGCGTTTTCCCAGACCTCCCTCCCGGACCGCTCGGCGGCACCGTCTCAACTCCAACAAGCACAACGAACAATCCAGGCAATCCAGGCGCAACGCAGCCTGCAAACGCGCCCATCAACCCGATCCCGGAGGGCTACGGGCCCAGTATCCCCGATGCGGAGCCGCTGTTCGCTCCTTACAGGATCATCGAGCCTGAGAACGCACCGGGATACAAGATCGGTATGATCGGCATGGTGATTGAGGATGCGGGTCGTCTGAATCCAATGCGAGACCAGTTCTCGTTCGAGCGCTATGATGTCGCGCTCGAACAGGTGGTTTCGAAGCTTCGAAACGAGGAGAGAGTCGATCTGGTGGTGCTTGTCACCGACACCGACAATTTCCAGAATATCAACACCGACGAGCTTTTCCGGGACATCGATATCGTAATCGGCGGGAACCTGCGGGTAGAGCAGTCACCGAATGCAACCCATAATCCGCTGAATCCCCGATATATGCCGCAGGGCGCTCCGAATCCGTCACGGCCGGACAACGTTCAGGCCGGCGACGGCGCAGATGCCGAGGAAGAAATCCAATTAGAGCCCATCGAAACGCCGTTGATCTTCCCCAAGGGCTACGGAAGGGGAAGGATCGTCAGGCGCTTCGACATCACACTCGACGCGGGCGGCAGAATCGTTGACTATTACACCCAGGACTACCAGGTCAGCGATCAGTACGAGGACGATCCGCGAATGGCTGAAATCGCGAGAGGCTACGATACGGACGTGCACTCGATCGAAATGATGGCGCGGGTAGGTCGGAATTATTCGGGCAGCCAGGCCTGCGAGGACTGCCACCCCGGATTCCTTGCCGCGTGGTCCAGTCACCCGCACTTCCATGCATATGATACGATTGTGCAGCAGAACGCCCTCGACGACCGCGAGTGCACGAGGTGCCATGCCATCGGTTTTGTCGAAGAGCCGAGACTGCTGACATACGATCTGATCCCGGAATCGCACCGGAATGTCGGCTGCGAGGGCTGCCATCCGAACGGATACCGGCACAAGTCGCTACAGGAGCAGCTTGCAAGGCAGTCCCCCGAAATACGCGCTCAGTCCACGATCACCGATGCGATGACTCAACCCATAATGCAGTCAACCTGTACCCAGTGCCATACCGGCGAATGGGGGCAGGGATTCGATTTCAACGCGGCAATGGCCGCAGCGCGAGCTGTATGTCAGGCCGCGGCATCAGGACGGTAAGGCCGGCATGGCGATACCGAAACTTCCAGGCCGACTCCGATCAGTCGGCCTGATTCGTTTCAATCACTGTTTCAAAGGTGCAACCATGGTCCACAGGTATCTTTTCCCATTTTTTTCAATTGCCCTGTTATTGCTGACAGCATGTACTTCCTCCCGCACTGCATCCGAAAGACCTGAAACGGAAGCCCCCGCCGGGCAGCCCGGGGTGCAACCCGAAGCGGAATCGGCCCCGCCGGAGCTCCCGTTCAGCCTGACCATCGGCGACAGCATAGCCGACATGGACCTCGAGATAGCCGTGCCGGAAGGGCAGGCTCTTGATATCCATCTCGTGTCCGAGGATGAAATCAGCGGATCCGCGAGAGTGGTTCACCCTGACGGCGTTTCGATCCCTCTCGGCGAGTGGCACAACACCGAAGCGCGCTTCGTGCACGAGTTCCCGTACGGCGAGAGCCACCTCATTATCGAATATGGAGAAGAGATCTATGATTTTCTTGTTGTCGCTGAAGTGGCCGAGCCGGAAGCAGCAGCCACGAACTGCGAAAATGCGTTCATGACAATGCAGCCGGGAGCGAGATGGGAATACGAGGAGACAATCGGACGCGAGTACCCAAGCAGATGGGTCTATCGGGTTGATACATGGACGGTCGACGCCGACGGCAATGTCGACGTCACGCTGGTTGTGGAGCGTCTCACTGGGGTTGAAGGCAATGTTGATCGCGTGACGTTCCTTGAGCTCGAATGCGTGCAGAACGTGATTTACATCATTGAAGCCGTCCAGAGAGAAGGCCAACTCGAGTCGACAACGGAGTACGAGCCCGGCACTGTCTATCTTCCGGAATCGATCCTTGAGGGCACGAGCTGGCAGCGACGGGGCTCGCTGGAAATGCGCGGTCCGGATCGTTCGGAATCGTACACCATAACCGAGACGCTCACATGCGTTGCCCATGAGCGCATATCGGTGCGAGCGGGAGAATTCGACGCCTACAAGGTGGAATTCACGATCGAGGGCATGCCGTCCGCCGAAGGTGAACCGCTGAGCCATCGGGGAGCCTCGTGGTATGTGCCGGGAATCGGACGGGTGCTGAGTATAGGGGAGTCGGATGACGCTCCGAGACTGGAGTTGCTCTCATATGAGGGAGTCGAGCCCGGATAGAATCGGCTCAGGCAGCATCCGAGGCAAGAGCTAGAGGTCGCACAACACTTTCAGCACAAGCCTTACATGGTCCGCGAACTGCCACTTGAGCAGACCGTCTATTACTGTGAGCACAATCCCGATAATCAGTCCGCCCCAGATCGAGGCTGTCCTCGCCGGTGCCCTGAATAACGCCCTGAGATTCAGCTGATAGAGCGTTGATGCGATCACGATGTAGCCGATCACGCGAATGATCGACCAGAAATGCCACGCGATCGGCAGTGTGATGAGCACATTGTCGCTCATCAGAAGACACCGGGCGACATAGTAGTTCATGTAATTGAGCTGAAGCACTCCCATTACCAGCGCGGGCAGCCCGAAGACAAGCGCCCCGACAAACAGGAGTATGATGTTCTTCAGGTGTATGCTCAGCCACTGACCGGGATCGCCCTCAGCCCCGATACCTGTCGCGACCCATGCGCTCATCTCGCTCCAGTAGGAACCGGATTGCCAGAGCATTCTCTCGGCGGTCCCCGGATACAGGTAGCACATCACAATCATCGTTCCGCACTCCCAGATTGCCCAGAGAAGCATGTCGAGAATTCCGTCCAGCAGACGTCCCTTAGCAAGATGCACGGTCAGGACGACAAACGGCGGCAGAGCGATGATCACCGCCGTCAGGAGCTGAGGCCATGTCATGTCCCCGAGCACCGTCCCGCGCAGGAACCACTGCTCCGCGGGAAACACAAAAAGAAACACGATGGGAACCCATACGAGGAAAAACACACCCGCCATGTCGCCGAACACAAGGCGCATCGGCTTCCCCAACGGCCTGATGAAACGACGTCGCGGAGGCTCCACGAACGTCTCGACTTCCTCTTCCGCATGGGCGGGCGGAGGCGGAATGGGCTCCTCGGGTCTGAATTCAGGCTGAGCAGGAACCTCCGGCTCCGGCCCCCGTTCCTCATCCTGCTCGGGCGTGTTCATCTCGGCCATCGATATCCTCCCCGAAAACGCATTGATTCCCGTATTGCTCAGGTGATGAGCGCGAAGATCGCGACCGCGACCAGCGCTCCTATCACCGTGTTGATGAAATTCGTCACTTCATTCGTCACGAAAGAAAGCTTCTCCAGCGTCGTTCCCATGATACTCTCCAGAGTGTTTCCGACAAAGGCCGCGACGACAACTGCTACAAGTCCCTGCCATCCGGGTGCGACACCGGTCAGCAGACCGACTACGGCAATCATCAGGCTCCCCAGAATACCCGCCAGCGTACCCTCCAGGCTCACCGCGCCCTCGGTACCGGGCGGCACCCGCCTGAAGCTCGTGAGAAGTATCGTCGTCTTTCCATACGCCTGCCCTATCTCACTCGACGATGTGTCGCTGAGGGCGGTTGCAAAGGCCCCGGTAAATCCGACCATTAGGAGAGCCGCCGCGTCCGGCGAGTTCGATACCATCGCGAGGTACGCGAAAAATCCCAGCAGCAGCGACGCCAGACAGTTGGCAACCGCATGTTTTGCACCGCGACGTCCCTCGTCCTCCTGCGCGATCCCCTTCTTCGACTTGTCCTCATACCCGACCTTCGTGACCAGCGTGCCGAGCACAAAGAACGCGACAAGAACCACGTAGCCGCGCCAGTCGGTGAAGAAGTAGATGAGCGCGCCCACGATGAAGCCGCCGATCGCTCCCGACCTCGATATGACCCTCGCGAGATAAGCTGCAAGCGCGAAAACAGCGTTAATGCCGAGAGCAAGAATCAGCCTGAGCGCGATCTCGTTCATGATCAAGCCAGTATAGTCCCGAAACCCGCGCGCAGGCAATCATCCCGTCACCGAACGATCCCTGAAATTGTTCATCCTGTTACCGCAAGTTCTTTGGGGGTTCATAAAAATTGTTTAAGCAATCTGTCAAGGAGTTTACCGATAATAGGATGTAATGCTTCCCATTAAGAAAGCCCTGGACTGATGCGCGATCCGCGATTTTTGATAATCGACGCCGACCCCGACAATCGCCGTGAACTCGGCAACCTGCTGGGCGAGTGCGCACACGTCGCGGATCAACCCGACAGCGCGTCCGAGGCGGGGAAGTTCCTCTCGAATTCCAGTTACGACTGCGTGCTGGTGGATCGGGATATTCCATCCGAGTGGCGTTCGGTCATGGCCGCCAATGGTCACGCTTCCGGCACTGCCCCTCTCATTTTTCTTACCGGTCCTGAAGGGTCCGCCCCAACCTCGGCCATTGCGGTAAGCGGAGCGGACGGCTATGTGCCGCGCGCGCGCGAAAGCGTTCATCAACTGGCGAGGCACATCGCGAGCGCCGTGAAGAGTCTCCTCACATCAAGTCCCGCGTCCAGCCCGGTAGCCGATCGAGGAGCATCGCACGAGAAAAACCGGATGTCCTTCCGGGAATCAATCGCCGACTCCAGAATCACCGTCCGCACAAGCAGAATAGCCACCGGAGGTCCGCAGGAAGACATCGCGCTGGTTACCGACCGCTCCGACGGCAGGTACAACATGCTGCTCGGCGACTTCACTTGCCCAACGGAAATCAGGGAGCTGGAGCTTGTTCGGCTCAAGCATCGCGCGCAGTCATTCCTCGAGGAGAGCCTTACGCCCGACCGGCTCCTGTTCGAACTAAATACCGAGCTGATACGATCCTCGCCCGCGGTCGATTTCATGACAGCAGTCGTCCTTTTCATGGACCTCAACCGCAGGCAGTTCTCCTACTCGATCGCCGGACATCAGCCGCCCCTCTACAGGAGATGGCGAAGCGTCAAATGGCAACCTCTTCCCGGCCACGGCATCCCACTCGGCGTCAGGACAGGAGAGACATTCTCGTACAGGGAGAAACGGGTGTCGCCGGGCGATAGAATCCTTCTGCTGTCGGACGGCTTTCTGAAAATGAGGGGATCGAAGGGCGGATTCAAGGATTTGGAGAGCGCGGTGGAAGGGATCGACGAGCTTCCGGGCGATGCGGCTCCGATCGAGATCCTCGAGGGGATCGATGATCTTGTGAAGAGGGTAACAGGAGGTCAGGAAGTATCGGACGAGATCACGTCGATGCTCATCCAGGTTTGACAGGTCGATTGGCCGAAGAGGAGGAATCTTGCCCGAAATTGTCAAACAGGCTATGCCTATGAATGTTGCTTGCAGCCGATAGGCATTTTATCCTTTCAGGCCGCAGATTCGGAAACCGTTCACAGACCCCATAAAATCAATACTCGGCAATCCAGAGACAACTTGGGGTAGTTGACATGTTTTGCTTAATAGGCAAACAGATGGGATGGCATATGTCATTTTTGGGCTATTTTGCATCAATGCCAATACATAGTTAGACTGAAAATGTCTCTGTAACGTCTATTGACATAATAATGAAGCTCAAACTGCATCTTGATGCGATTTATTTGCATTGTTTGGCCTGCATAGGTGAGACTTTTGCTTTTTTATGTGATTGAATTGAGCTGAAATAAACAAAACTGGTTACGCAATTTTCGATTAGCTTAGCCTGAAATGAGTCGGCCGATACCCTCTCTCGGTGAGCATCACAAGGGTCTTGTCGGTGGGATAGGAATAGTAGTCGAACTGCCTTGCCCTCGACGGCTCCGTGTACCCGCCGGGATAAACGGCGCACGCGATGTTCATCTCGCTTCCCCCGCCCTCGAGCAGCCGCAGCATCAGCCCGAGCTTCTCCCTTGTGTTCAGGAAAACGTGCGACCGTGGAAACGCAAGTCGATAAAGTGCCACCGTCAGCCTCAGCTCATCATCCGAAACGGCCCGTGGAGCGTCCTTCAGCACCGCACCCTCGGCATGCTTGAATCTCGGCACACCGATCACGTCCGGGCCGACTTCGTACTCGTCCATGAGGTACCTGCCGTGCGAGATCAGCGAGAGGACCTCGAAGCGCCAGTCGTGAAGGCCCAGAAGAACGCCCAGGCCGACCTTTCGGATACCCGCACGAATTGCCCGGTCGAACACGTTCACTCTCCAGTCGAAATCGGCTTTCGGCGTACCCCCGGGATGGAGCTGGGCATACACATCGCGGCTGTATGTCTCCTGCCAGAGATAGAACGCGTCAAGACCCGCATCCGCCACTTCCCGGAATTCATCATCATTGAGGGCCCAGCTCATCAGGATGACTTCGCCATCCTCCGGGGCCTTGTCAGCGCGGGAGATCACGTCGCGGGCCGCTCTGACATGCTCAGCGATTACTCCCTCAGTCTTGAGCGACGGGCACTCGCCCGTCACAAGCTCGATCACCCTGTACCCGATACCGGTAACCTCGGCGACTTCCCTCTTGAGCTCATCCACACTCAGCGTGCGTCTCGGCATCTTGATGTTCGAGGCCCGGTACGCGCAATACAGGCACTCGTTGACACAGACATTGGAGATGTATACCGGCACGAACAACTTCACGTCGCGACCGTGCACTTCGTTCCTGATTTCGGCGGCACTGGTGATAATCCGCTCGAATGCATCGGGACTCGAGTCGCAGGCATGGATCAGTAGCGCAATGTCCTCCGGATCGGCCGGCGTATCCGGCGTCACGCGATCCAGCACGTCTCGCCACTCGCCCCTATCGCACGAGCGACCGAGCAGGCGGTGTATTTCATCCTCGGGCACCCTGAACATCCGAACCTCTTTGCAGTTACAGCACAACAGCCCGCTTCAACGGGCCCAAGCGAAGTATACCATGCAGAGAACCCGGAGGGCCTTCAATAATGCGTCGCTCTTGGTCGAACAAGGGCTATGCTTGTGATACCATTTCGTCCAATCATGCCCGAGCCTTACCAGGACCCCTGGCTGGAACCGAGCGATGAGGATCAACCGCCACAGGAACTGGTCCGTATTCCTCTCCACACCCGCTTCTGGCTGTCTTTGAGGATGGGAGTTGTCGGGCGCCTGCTTCCCGTCTGGATTATCAGCCTCGTTCTCTCGTTCTTCGTTGTCTACATGCTGGAGAACATGCTCCCAACCGAGACGGGCGAATCGGCGCGTCTTTCCGGTCTGCTTTTCACAGCGACGGCCCTTATCTCGCTGGTGTGCATGTATATCGACTCGACGCTGGGCATGGGATATGGAACGACGCTGACCCCGATTCTTCTCATAATGGGCTACGATCCTCTCAAGGTTGTTCCGGCGCTGCTAATCTGTCAATGGCTTGCAGGGATATCAGCGGGGATAAGCCACTCATCCGCGGGGAATATAGATCTTTCATCGAGATCCATGCACCTGAGAGTCGCCATGGTTCTTGCCGCATGCGGCGTTGTCGGGGCGCTTGCGGCTGTACGGGTGTTCATCAGCATGGATCAGAAGCTCCTGACGCCCATTATCGGGGGACTTGTCCTTGTAGTCGGCTTTGTGATTTTTGTGACGAGAGGCAGACGTTTCCACTTTTCCTGGAGGAAAATCATCGCTCTGGGATTAGTAGCCAGCTTCAACAAGGGGCTTTCCGCCGGCGGCTACGGTCCGATTGTGACCGGCGGACAGATCCTGAGCGGCGTGGGCGGCAAGCAGGCGATCGGGATCACCGCGCTTTCGGAGGGTCTGACGTGCGTGGTGGCGGTAATGGCTTTCCTGGCAAGCGGCGAGGTTCATGATCTCGCGGTCGCATACCCGCTTCTACTGGGCGCTCTCTGCAGCGTGCCGCTGTCGGCCTACACTGTGAGGAAGATGACGATCAAGAGACTGACAACGCTGATCGCTACAATCACGATGATCCTTGGCGCCGCTACAGTCCTCAAATCCATTCATGAAATGGCATTTGGCTGATTCCTTTTTCCCCTTTTGAAAAAACCGACCCACGCACCAATCCTGCTTTTAATCGAGTTTTTGAGGGAGTAACTATTCTGCTATGGAAATCGGCTGCAAATCATGTTATATTTTTCACAAGCTTGAATCGCAATAATCGCAATTCAGTAAGGGTTCAACATGGTTGCCGCAGAGAACACCAATCCCATCCCCCAACCGGTGCGATACCCTCTCCATGTACGGTTCTTCTACTCCCTTCGATTTGGTGTGGTCCGCAAGCTGCTGACTGTCTGGGCAATCACGATCATTTCTTCGTTGATCGTGATATACGGTCTGCAGCGCTATGCGCTCACGCCTGCCGAGCCCATAGTCGAGTTGGGAAGCGCGACGTTTTTCCTTGTAGCGCTGGTCGCGCTGGCCTGCGAGTATGTAGACTCTACGCTCGGCATGGGCTACGGAACCACGCTTACGCCTCTCCTGCTGCTTTTCGGGTATGATCCTCTCCAGGTAGTTCCCGCGATCCTTGTCTCGGAGCTGATTACCGGCATCGCAGGCGCTGTCAGCCATCGGGAAGCCGGGAACCTCGACCTTTCCCGGAAGTCCATGCACCTGAAGATCGCGCTGGTGCTGGGAGCATGCAGCATGATCGGAGCGGTCGCGGCGGTGCTGGTCGCGATCAACATCAGCAAGCTGGCGCTGAAGCTTTTCATCGGAGCGATTGTGCTTGCAGTAGGCATTGTGATACTCGCCACACGCGGGAAGCAGTTCAGGTTTTCTTGGACGAAGATTTTCAGCCTCGGGCTTGTAGCGAGCTTCAACAAGGCACTGTCCGGAGGGGGCTACGGTCCGCTGGTGATGGGGGGGCAACTGGTCAGCGGTATACCTGGAAAGCCGGCAATCGGGATCACGTCGCTTGCGGAGGGTCTCACGTGCCTAGTGGGCATGATTATTTTCATCCTTGCAGGCAAAATAACCGACCTTTCGCTTGCCCTGGCCCTGGTAGTAGGAGCCATCTCAAGCCTGCCGTTCTGCGCATACACGGTCAGGCAGGTTCACCAGAAATGGCTTACTACAGCAATCGCTCTGCTCACCATCGGCCTCGGCGCCTGGACATTGATCAAGGCTCTGCTTCTGTGATCATGACCATCATTACGTGTTAGGGGGGGGACCCTATACGCTACTGATACCCGGCGGCCCATTGTTGATTCATGTCCGCCGGGTCGTCGTTTTAGAAGCAGGCAATGATGATGCTATCGGGGCGCCCTCCCTTACGGTCGGGCCTCCGAATGCGGGCGCCCTTCCTTACGGTCGGGCCTCCGAATGCGGGCGCCCTCCCTTACGGTCGGGCCTCTGAATGCGGGCGCCCTCCCTTACGGTCGGGCCTCTGAATGGGGGCGCCCTTCCTTACGGTCGGGCCTCTGAATGCGGGCGCCCTCCCTTACGGTCGGGCCTCTGAA
>CAYLVL010000015.1:0-5777 GCA_964387135.1 uncultured Planctomycetota bacterium | reverse complement strand
CCTCCCTTACGGTCGGGCCTCTGAATGGGGGCGCCCTTCCTTACGGTCGGGCCTCAGTGTGGCATTGCTTATTGAATGCGGGATTGTATTTCGGAATGAGGAGAGCCGTCCTGCCGCAAGCGGATTACTCCATGATTTCGAGCATCTTGTTCGCGATGTTTCTGCTGGTGAGTCCCGCAATCTCCAGTAAGTCGTATGGCTCGCCGCTGCCGAGGTACATGTTGGGGATACCTACGATGCGCATCGGCACGGGATGATTCTCAACAACCACTCTCGCGATGATGCTCCCGAAGCCGCCGTATATCTGATGCTCCTCCGCCGTCACGATCGGGCCGTTCTCCTTCGCGCATCGCACGATCATCTCTTCATCGATGGGCTTCAGAAACGGCATGTTCACAACACGCGGCCTTAAGCCGTGCTCCTCTTCCAGAATTTCCCTCGCCTCGACCGCCATCGACAGCATCAGTCCGCAAGCGATGATCGTCCCGTCCTCGCCGTCGATAAAAATGTGTCCCTTGCCCATCTCGAACGGCGTGTCCTCATCAGTGACCATCGGAACCTTCTCGCGGCCGAGACGGAAGTACACGGGTCCGACATAATCCGCCGCCCACCTGACGGCCTTTATTGTCTCGTGATAATCAGCGGGCACGAGCACCTTCATGTTGGTGCACGCGCACATGCAGGCGAGGTCCTCCATCGACTGATGCGTCGGACCGTCCTTGCCCACCGAAATCCCGCCATGCGCGGCCGCAAGCTTGACGTTCGTGTTCATGTAGTCAACATCCTGCCGGCATTGATCGAACGCGCGCCCGCTGATGAAGATCGCATACGACGACAGGAACGGGATGAATCCCTGGAGCGCCAGCCCCGCCGCAGTACCGACCATGTCCTGCTCCGCGATCCCCATCTCCACGAAGCGATCGGGGAACTCGTGCGCGAAGAACTTGGTCAGCGTGCTCTGCGACAGGTCGGCATCGAGAACCATCACTCTCGGATTCTCGTGACCCAGCGCGACAAGTGCCTCGCCGTATGCCTTTCGTGTGAGTTCGAATTTCCAGCGTTTCGTCCAGGTTAGTGCCATGGTTTCATCCGTTTCCGCCTGCGATTTCAATCCGTCTTCCCGCCCGTACGTGCTCAGTTTTTGGGAGGCGGCCATCCCATGATCTTGTGATACTCCGCCCTCGCAGCCTGAAGATCGCCGTACGACGCCACAGCCTGCTCGGGTGTCTCGTCGTATCCAAGCTCGGTAAGGGCTGTCTGAAGAAGCTCGTCGGTAGCAAGCGGCTTGCCGTGCCAGAGATGGTCGTCCTCATAAGACGGCACGCCCTTCATCATAATGGTATGGAAGAGAATGACAACCGGCTGACCCTTGCCCATCGCGGCATGCGCGTCATCGAGTACTCTTGCAATCTCCTCCATGTTGTGACCGTCTCCCTCGAACACCTTCCACCCGAACGCGGTGAACTTCGCGTCCAGAGGCCTCAGGTTCATCACCTCGTGCATCCGACCATCTATCTGCACGTCGTTGTAGTCGACGGTAACGAGCATGTTGTCGCACTTGTAGTGCGCAGCGGCCATAATCGCCTCCCAGCAGCTACCCTCCTGCAATTCGCCGTCGCCGACATTGACATAGATGCGCTGGTCCATGCCGCGTTTTTTCGATCCAAGGGCGACACCATGGGCAATCGCGAGACCGTGACCCAGGCTTCCAGCGCTGATCTCCACCCCGGGAGTCTTGAGCCGATTCGGATGACCCTCCAGACCCGATCCGGTCGAGCGGAATGTCAGGAGGTAACCAGGTGGAAAGAAACCGCGTCTCGCGAGAAGCGCGTAATTCAGTGCCGAGCAGTGGCCGTTTGAAATGATGAACCAGTCCCTCGGCTCAACGTGCGGGTTCTTCGGATCCACCCTCGCGTAGTTGAAATAGAGGGCGGTCAGGTAGTCAGCCGCCGACATCGGTCCGCCCGGATGTCCGGACTTGGCGGCGTAGGTTTGAACGACGATATCATGACGTATCGTCCGCGCCATCTCCTTCAATTGCTCGATCGATAAAGCCTGGGTTCCTGTAGCCAATTGCCGACTCCTTGCGGGGATGATTTCACTGCAACGAGTACTGCGTCAGTATCTCAGCTCGCATAGATAGGCTGCCTGTATGTTTCAAGCTTAGGCAGGTTTGCAAGCGCCTTGTCGACCCGCTCTATGGCCTTCTCAATCATCTCTCTCGAGCAGGCGTAGCTGAACCGAATGTATCCCTCGCCGAACTTGCCGAAGCTGGTGCCTGCAAGTGTCGCGACGTTAGCCTTCTGGAGCAGGTATGTTTCGATATCCCTGGATGTCCAGCCGAATTCCTTGAAGTTCGGGAAAACGTAGAAGGCTCCGGCGGGCTTCTGGCAGGTCACGTTCTCAATCGAGTTCAGTCCCGCCACGATCAGCTCGCGCCTTGACTCGAACTTCGCCCGCATTTCCTCGACACAGTCCTGAGGACCCTCATACGCCGCACGTCCCGCGATCTGAGTGAACGCAGCGGTACAAGAGCAGCTGTTGTTCATCAGACGGGTGATGTGACTCGCCAGACCCTCCGGCATCACACCATACCCAATTCGCCAGCCGGTCATGGCATAAGTCTTCGAGTGGCCTTCCAGAAGTATCGTGCGCTCCTGCATTCCCGGAAGTCCAATGATCGACTGATGCTTCCTGCCGTCAAAAATGATCTTGGAGTAGACTTCGTCGGAGAGCACCCAGCAGTTGTATTCCTTCGCGACCTCGCTTATTACCACCAGATCGTGCTCAGTCAGAACTCCACCCGTGGGATTCTGGGGCGAGTTGATGATAATCATCTTCGTCCGCTCGTTCGCCAGCCTCCACAGGTCCTCGTGCTGGAAACGGAATCCGCATTCCTCTTTCAGCGGAAGAGGTATCGCTCTTGCGCCGAGGAATTCGATAACCGAGCGGTAAATGGGGTAGCCTGGATCTGGGTAGATGACCTCGTCGCCTGGATTGATCGTCGCCATCAAGCCGAAGAACAGAATAGGCTTGGCGCCCGGCGTGATTACGACCTCGCTGCGTGTTACCGGGACCCGTCTCGTCTTGATGATGTAATCGGCGAAAACCTCGCGGACTTCCGGAAGTCCCTTGGACGCCGTGTAATGGGTGTAGCCGTCATCCAGGGCCTTCTTCGCCGCCTTCTTGATGAATTCGGGTGTTTCGAAATCGGGTTCCCCGATTTCCATATGAATCATATCAATGCCCTGGGCTTCGAGAGCCTTCGCTTTCGCGAGAACCTCAAACGCGGTCTCCTCACCCAGGAACGACATCGAGTCGGCGATCTGCATGTCACGCCTCCGGCTGATCTCTCCAAACACCAACAAGGCCGCGGATTTCCCTCCGCATGTCAGAAAGCACAGTATAACTACAGCACGTTGCGGCTGTAAAGCCTCCTATCACGCTTGACTGAAGATTTCGAGCGAAGAAAGGTGTCCCCGGGAAGAGGCGCCCCCGGTCGTTTCCGATGATTGACTGCGACTGTTGTGCGACCCAGGCGAGAGAAAGCGAAGCCCACCTCACAATGAGGTGGGCATTTTTCTCAGATTCAATGGGACTTCAAAGAAGCCGCAAAGCTGCTCGTCTAACTCGCTATCTCGTGTGCACGCACTTCCCGTATCACGGTCACCTTGATCTGGCCCGGATAATCGAGCTGCTCCTCGATCCTGTCGGCAACCCTGCGGGCAAGAAGCGGCGTGAGCTGGTCGTCAACCTCATCCGGCACGACGATTACCCTCAGTTCGCGTCCCGCCTGGATCGCGAAGCATCTGTCCACGCCCTCGAATCCGGTGGCGATATCCTCGAGGTCCGAGAGCCTTCGGATATAGCTCTCAAGAGTCTCGCCTCGCACGCCGGGCCTCGCGGCAGATATCGCGTCGGCGGCCTGCACGAGGATGGCCTCGATGGTCTTCTGCTCGATCTCGGCATGATGCGCCGCGATCGCGTGCACCACGCCCTTCGGTTCCTTGTACTTCCTTGCAAGCTCAGCGCCGATAGCAGCATGGGTGCCCTGAACATCGTGATCGAGCGCCTTGCCGATGTCATGGAAAAGCCCGCAGCGCCTTGCAAGCGTCGGATTCGTGCCCAGTTCGCTCGCGAGATTGCCGGTAAGGTAGGCGACTTCGATGGAGTGCTTCAGGATGTTCTGCCCGTAGCTGGTACGGTACTTCAGCCTGCCAAGCAGCTTGACCAGCTCGGGATTGACATCGCCGATGCCGACTTCCAGCACGGCCTCCTGGCCGGCCTCCCAGATCGCCTTGTCGATCTCCTTGGTGGCCTTTTCGTAGGCCTCCTCGATCCTCGCGGGATGGATCCGGCCGTCCTGGACGAGTTTCTCCAGAGTCAGCTTGGCGATCGCGCGCCTTACAGGATCGAAGGCCGATAGAACCACCGCTTCCGGGGTGTCGTCAATGATGACCTCGACGCCGGTCAGGGTCTCGAACGCGCGGATGTTGCGGCCCTCACGACCTATAATCCGGCCCTTCATGTCGTCGGACGGAAGCGCTACCTCGCTGGTTGTGGTCTCTGCTACATGATCGACTGCGGTGCGCTGAATCGCGAGAGTGATCAGCTTCTTGGATATCTTGTCCGAGTCCTCCTTGACTCGCGCCTCATGATCGGCGATTCTCCTCGCGTACTCGAGATCGAGCTTCTTCTCGGTTCGCTCGAGCAGGTAGTTCTTCGCCTGCTCCTGAGTGAGACCCGCGATCCGCTCAATCTCCTTGTCCTGCTCGGCGACTTTCGCTTCAAGTTCCTGCTCCAGCGAAGCCACCCGTTTCTCTTTCTTATCGAGGTTCTCGAGACGCTTCTGAACGTTGTCGTGCTTGTGGTCGAGTGCCTCTTCTTTGCGCTGTAACTTATGTTCCTGTCTGTCGATCTCCTTCTTGCGCTTCCTGATCTCTCGCTCTGCTTCCTGTCGTAAATTCTCCGCTTGATCCTTCGCCTTGAGTATTATGTCCTTCGCCGATCCCTCCGCCTCTGTCTTCGCTTCTCTGACTATTCGCTCCGCCTGCTGGTGCGCGGTCTCAACTCTGGTTTTATCGAGATAATGCTTTACAAACCACCCGACCAATGCTCCAACAATGAACGCGAACGCGATGCCAAGGTAGATTATCAACGATGGTGACGCCATGTATGTAGAACACCTCCAGGGGCTGATCTGACTGGGTAGATTTTCTATGCATATAAAAACCTCCTTCCGCTGCAACAAGCAAATGAGGGGTACCGATCCCCTCAGCCTTCTTTCGCAGGGAAAGATACTCAGTCGACTTGTCTTTGATAATGATTCTAAACCAAAAAGGGCATTTAGGCAATGAGCCCAACGCCCCGGGTACAACCGTCGATCGCTATTCGGCTGAATCCTGCCTTTCCCTGATCTACTACTCTTCCCGTATTCCCTCCGCGAGCTCCTCATCGGTGATCGTGGCTTCCTCGGACGGGAGAATTCCGAGCTCCTTCTTGACCGCGAGCTCCACCTCGGCGAGAAGATCGGGATTCTCCTCGAGGAAATCTCGCACGTTCTCCCTTCCCTGCCCGAGCTTCTCGTCGTTGAAGGAGAACCAGGCTCCGGACTTCTTGACGATCCCGTGCTCAACCGCAAGGTCGAGCAGATCGCCGATCCTCGACAGCCCCTTGCCGAATATGATTTCGGCCTCAACCTGCTTGAACGGCGGCGCCATCTTGTTCTTGACGACCTTGATCGCGACTTTGCTGCCGATCACGTCATTGCCCTGCTT
>CAYLVL010000014.1:0-16385 GCA_964387135.1 uncultured Planctomycetota bacterium | reverse complement strand
CAGTCGGAAGGGATTATATATCCTTTTCGGCCCGGGAGCTAAGTTTGTCACGGAACCCCGATAATACGGACTTACCAGCCGCACACGGTGTTGTACGCCTTCAACCTTTGAGACCCTTCTGGTAGAATTCGGTTGAATCGGGATGCAGACGACCCCGACAGAGATGGAGGCTTTTACGAAGTGCATTTGACATTTACACGCTTCGCGGGAACATTCCTGGTGCTCGCTGCAATTGTGGTCGTAACAGCCGGACTCGCTGCCGTCGCGGCCAGGCTCAACACTCCTCCTGTCGTGACAAAACCGGTCGGGCTCAGCGCGCTTGAGGCCGCCGAGAATCGCGACTTCGAGCACCTACTCAACGACATCAGGCCTTCTTTCGCGCCGTACGAAATGGAAACCGTTCCGCCGATCGATCCGGACGCTCCCGTTCCCTCGGGAACTTATCTTTACAACAATCTTCTGGACAATCTGCTCAGCGCCCTGCACTACTATTACAGAGTTCCGGAGGACGCCGATCCGTCAACGTACGTTACTTCGTGGGATCCGGACACCGGCGAGAGAGTGCTTTCAACCGGAGTAAGGCTTCCGGCGCTGGAGATGGACATCAGCTACCTGCTGGCGCTGGAGATGTACCGGACGATCCACAGGAAAGCCGTCTTCGACGAAGACCTTGAGAATGCGCGTCAGAGAGTGGCGGCGATCTTCGCCGAGGATTGGCACACCGTTAAGGAGTGGCCGCTCGGACCGTACTTCGATCTGATTACTCTTTACGAGTTGACCGAAGAAGAGCAGTACCTTCAATGGGCGGAGAGATACGGCGCGGGGGACGGGTCGGATGATCCGAACACACCGCTCGCCAAGGCAAGGAGCCTGCTGTTCCGCTACCAGCACCAGCTCGCGCGGCAGGCCAGCCCGTTCTATTTCCATCATGCTGCGCTCCTCAGCGACTGGGGTAATCGACACGATCCGGCCCTCGCGAGTCAGGCAAGAACCCTGTTCGAGGGGCTGCGAGACATGATGTACGATGCTCGCTACAAGATGCTGTGGAAGCAGGTTTCGGTGCCTCAGGACGGGTCGAGCATCCGCAACATCATTCAGACGTTCGACACAATCGAGCAGCTGTCTGCGGTCCGGGCCATACTGGAGTACTGGAGGACATCGAACGATCCCGAGGCTGTCAGTCTCGCCAGGGCCATCATGCAGGGCGTCTGGGACGAAGGAAGCCCGCTCCTTATTCAACCGCCCGAGGAGTACCCACCGTCGACATACTTCGGTCTTTACACTGCCTACGATGTGGAACGCGAGGCCGAGCGACTAACCCCGACCGAGAAGACAATCGTGCAGATTCTCCTCTTCGAGACCGTCGTTCTGCTTAACGAGCATACGCGGGGTGAGTTCAGGGGAGACGTGGACTTCCTCGCGAGCTGGCTGGAGGACAATGGTCCCTTGTATAGAATTCATGCGAACGGATATTACGGGACCTACGATGATGACTGGGCGGATCCGGAGCAGCCGATGGTATCGGCCAAGGCCTCAATCTGGATGTCCAGGGCGATTGCCCGGGACGAGTGGTACAGGTTTCAAAGAGCGCAGGCCCTGACATCAACCAGGCCTGAATCCTGATGCGTCGGATGGAAGTCGCTGAAGGAGGGTTCCATCATGGATAACAACAGCCTGCCTGGACCGATCCGTGTGCGTCGGATTCCGACCACCGGCTCGTTCTGGGTCCTTATCATCACACTCTGGGCGCTCAACCTCGCCGATACATACCAGACGCTTTACCTCAAGTCGACGGGATTCCTCGCGCAGGAAGCCAACTACTTCATCGATTTCTTCCTCAGGGAAGGCGTTTGGCAGTTTGTGTTCGCCAAGGTGCTGGCGCTGATTCTAGTAACCAGCATAATCGCAAGGGGATGGTTCGACAGGAAGGGCATCAGCTTTTTCCGCGTAGAATATTCCCGGGATCAGGCTCGTGCCGCGATTCATTTTCTGCTTACAGCGGGCGTCATCTACTACATCTTCATCGTGGGATTCCCGTTTGCGGCGATGCTCCTGAGCGGCATGTTCACCGAATAAGACCTCCCTACCGCCCCGGACTCACTCCGGCTCAAGAATTACGCTGCACGGTGTTTCGATTTCGGCCGCGCCAAACGGGACGGGGCGCATTTCCCCCGCGAGCCACATCGACATCTGGTCGCTGCCGTGAGGCCAGAACGCGCATCCGCTTTCTCCCGGGGGCAGCACAGATTCGATTTGCCACCGACCACCAACGCTCGATACAACCGAGCGCATGACCGCTCCGAAATCGTTCTCAAACGGCAGATCGCCATTCAGGGCAAAATGCCCCACACGAAGGGTGAATCGTCCGCCGCCCCACGGATGGCACCCGCCTCCGACAAAGGCGGAAAAGCCTGACGGATGCGGAAAGACTGCGCGATTCAGCTCCCCCCAGCGCCATGCTGAGGGATCCGGCCCGATCTCAGTCCTGAGCCTCTCCAGCGCGGATTCAAACGCAACGATCAGCTTGCGATCCCTGTCCTCAGGAGTATCGGCCTTCAGCCATTCAAGGGATGTCTCTCCCTTGATGTATTCTTCCAGCAGAGGCAGCCACCTGTCCTCAAAGAGAATGTAGTACGAGACCCCATAGGGCAGGTGCTCGACTATCAGGGATTGTACAAGTTCAATAATCCAAAGTTGATAAAAAGTGGCGGGAACACTGGATGCCGTCAGCCGGTAATCCCATTCGTCCATCGCCTGAATATACTCGGCTATGTCCTGATAGTCTCCTCCAACTCTTCCCCATGCCTGCATGAGAGCCGGCACAAGGAACCTTGCGGTGGAGTCCAGATCGTCCATCTGCATGGCTCTCATGTCCCCAGGATCGAGCGGTCGCCTTTCCGCCAGGAGCTCGATGATCCTGTTGACCCGCTGGTTCGACCCGAGGGAGCCTCCGAACGGTCTCTCATCTCCATTAAGCACTCCCAGCGGCAGATTGTTCGCATGGGCCACGAAACCCTCCGTTGGATCAATGCGATGGGGAAGATCATCGTATGGGATGAAACCCGTCCATCGCAGCGACGAATCGGTCCCGTCGGCAGGATGCGTGCCGTCATAGCCGCTCCTGATTGGGATATCCCCGACGATAATCTGTCCCACCCTGCCATCAGGGCCACTCTCCGCGCAGCAGAAATTCTGCGGCGGAGAATGATAGCTACGGAATGCCTCGTAGAAATCCTCAAGCGACTCAGCCATCATCGCCTTCAGGAAGCTCGTCACATCGTCGCTTGGCGTAAGACCGGTCCATTTGAGGGCGAGATACTCCCCGTACTTCTCGTCGATCACCGGACCATGCCCGCTGATGTAGACTTCATGGAAATAGTATCGCGTCACGTTTTCCGGGGACTTGTATGCAATCTCCTCCTGCACCGTCTCGAAAGGCACCCATTCTCCGTCCACTTCGTACTCGGTACGATTTGCGGGATTGAGTTTCTCGGCGAACAGGTCCTGGCAGTCGGCGGGCAGGTTGCTTCCTCCCCAGGCAATGTGCTCGTTCGCGCCGAAGGGAAGGAAAGGCATGCCGGGAAAGGTCGCTCCCCAGCAATGGAAATCGCCGCCTTCCAGTATCACCTCGTACAGAATCGACGGCGAGAAGTAGTTCAGATGGGGATCCATGGCCAGGATCGGCTCTCCGCTCCCGGTGAGCGAGCCGTCAACCGCCCAGATGTTGCTTGCCTGAAGAGGACCCGATCGCGACAGTCTCGCAAGCGGCTGCAGCAACCCCTCAATAACGGCCTCCCTTATTGTCGCCAGTTCGACATTCCCTGAACCATCGTCAAATTCCGCAGGGACGCTCTCTCCCGGCATCTCTTGGTCCTGCGGCGACTCAGTAACATCGCTGCTCTCAAACGGCGAGTAGTCGGGATCTTCTAAGGGGACAGGACGGAAAAGCTCCCCCGCGGTTTCGTCCCCGACCGCGTCTATCAGATCGCCGTACGTTTCCTCGTCCCACGAGTCCGCTGCAAGCCAGAGCGCCACCAGCCGCGCTATCGCGAGCGAGTCGACGACCTCCCACGGCTCCGGCTCGTAATCAAGGAGAAGAAACTCGAATGGAAGGTTGTCCGAGTTCCGCCCGATAAACGCGTTTACACCGTCGGCGTACGCCTGCAGGCATTCCAGGGTTTCCGGATCGATCAGGTCCAGCGACTCCTCGGCGACCTTCCCAAGCCCGAGGGTGCGGTGGTAGATGTCCCAGTGAATCTGGTCGAATCCGGCTATCTCGGCCACCCTTCCCCACGCCAGTCTCCGGCTTCCGTCCATCTGCCACAGGCGATCGGCGGCCATCGCCCAGCCCATGCCGAAGAAAAGGTCATGGTTCGTCGTCGCTCTTACCGTCGGCACACCCCACTCGTCGCGATGTATCTCCACGCAGCCGTCAAGACCGTCGATGCTGAAAATCGAGGCATTGTCATCCTGAGCCTGACCGGGCAAGCCGGGAGCGATCACGAGTGATGAGACAAGGAGCAGAAAGACAAAGAATCCCGCACCGAATCCTTCGTATCTTCCCCCGCGAGAAGTCAGATTGGAGCGTTTCATGTTGACCATCAATACTGTTGACTTCCACTCATGCCGAAAGGTTGAAGACAAGCTGGGCTATGGAGAAGTAGATGGTAAGGCTACAGATATCAAGGACGGTTGTAATGGCGGGTCCGGACGTTACCGCCGGATCGAACCCGAGCCGCTTGAATACAAGGGGCAGGAAAGCACCGACAAGGTTGGCGACGATTACGGTAGACATGAACGCGATTGAAACGGCAATGAACATCTGTAAATCGTTGCCCATGATATAGGCTATACATCCCGAGAGGGCGCCGAGCAATAATCCAAGGAACAAGCCCATCAACGATTCCCTCGCGAGGATTCTCCAGACCGCTCTCAGGTCGATCTCCCCGACTGCAAGCCCCCTTATAATGAGCGTGGCGGATTGAGTCGCGGTGTTGCCCGCCGATCCTGCCAGCATGGGAATGAAGAATATAAGCGCCACGACCGCGCTAAGGGACTCCACGTAGTGCTTGAGCACGCTGCCCGAGGCGATTTGCGCCACCATCAGGAGCACGAGCCATATCACCCTGTGACGGAACAGCGTCGTCATGCGGGTGTTGAAGTAGGTCTCCGGCAGCGTACCTATGCCCGCCATGCGATAGGCGTCCTCGCTGGCCTCCTCGGCAAGGACATCCGTAAGATCGTCGATCGTGATGACCCCTACCAGCCGATCCTCCGTATCAACGACAGGGACTGCCAGAAGGTCGTATTTGACAGCGGCGTTCGCGGCTTCTTCCTGGTCGTCGTGCGTGCACACCCTCACCGGATTCGGGGTCATGATGTCCAAGATCAGCGCCTCGGGCGGAGCGAAAAGCATGTCCCTCAGACTGACCGTGCCCTTGAGCTTTCGAAACGGGCTGATGACGTACGCGATGTAGATCATCTCCTTGTTCGGCCCGACCCTTCGAATATGCTCGATGGCTTCCCTGGCGGTCATGGTGGGACGGACCTCGACGTGTTCCGGCGTCATGATCCTTCCCGCCGAATGCTCCGGGTACCCGAGAAGCCTGGCCGTCATCTCCCTCTCGGCCGGGCTGATGATCTTCAGAAGCTCCTTGACGACTCCCGCCGGAAGCTCCTCGAGCACCTCCGCGCGGTCGTCCGGGTCCATCTCCTCGAAAAGCTCGGCGGTCTGCTTCTCGGTGAACAGCTCCAGAAGAAGCGCGTGCTGGTCCGGAGGAAGGTCGGTGAAGACTTCCGCCGCGACTCTTTTCGGCAGAAGGCGGAAAACAACCGCACGCTCGGTCAGGCCGAGCTCCATGATGAGCGCGAGCGCGTCGGGCGGACGCAGGTGCGCCACCATCCCGTTCGCCTTCCGCCATTGCTTTTTGGCAATGGCTTCCTGAAGGTCAGGAAGTATTTCCAGGACGTCTTCCACCTGATGATACCGGGCTTCAGTCGTTAATGGTCAGGTCCCAGACCTTGAGTTTGCCCGAGTAGTCGCCGGTTACGAGCACCGAACCGTTCGGGCTGAACGCGATCGCCGTCACGAAATCATCATGCACCCTGTGAACCGATATCTCCTTCCGGGCCTCAAGGTCCCAGAACCTGAGAGTCATGTCCGCCGATCCGCTGGCGAGTATTTTGCCGGCCGGATGGAACTGCACGTACTCAATGTAGTTGGTATGGCCTTCCAGCACGGCCTGAGGCGGATCTGAAGGCTCGGCGTCGATTCTCCTGAGCTCTATATTGCCCTCGTTCGTACCGTCGGCGCTCAGCCCCACCCCGGCATGAGCGTCACGGTCGCGGAACTCATGAAGCTCTCCCGGCAGCACCATGGTCTCTCTCCATAACGCCAGGTCCCAGTAGTGCAGCTTCTCATCCGACATGTAGATCATCAGAGGATTGACCGCATCAAACGTCGCGGCCTCGTAGCCCGCGCTGTCGTAGAAGCCCCTGACCTTGCGATTCTCCTTAAGGTCGTACAACACCAGCATGTCGTCGGACCTCGCAAAGAAGAGCTTGCCGTCTCGATGCACCTTGATGTCCTTGACGCCGCTCTGATGGTCCTTGAATTCGGCCCTTGGATTCAGTCTGATCTGCATTGCCGTCCTCCGGTTGCTGTTCCATGAAATACCACGGCATCATACCCGATAAGGGACGCGGAGACCAGATTCGGCCATAGCATAAAGGGCAGACTTACAAGTCTGCCCTGCATTGAAATGGCTCATTCTGTAATCCCTGAGGTCGGGCCCGGGATGGGGCAATCTGTTGGTTCCGGTTAATCGGAAAGGAGGAAATCGCCGGGGATTTCGAAATCCCTTTCAGAGATGTCGCTGTCAGCCTCGAAATCACTGTACTCGTAGCTTATCCTGCCGCCTCCACCCGGTTTGGGAAACTCGACGAAGACCAATCGTCCGTCCTCAAACTCCAAAGCCACCTCGTCTCTCTCACCCGCGAACATCTCGCCGTCAATATCCCTATCGAGACCCGCCATCTCAGCGAACGACAGGGGATTCACTCTGCCGGGCTCGATAAGCCACTCCGCCCAGCCCGCTTCATCCAGACCTGGAGGTCGTGGATTGTCAATCTCCCTGGCGGTCTTGATCGCCGGATTGAGCACGTAAAGCCTGCCGCCGGTAAGGAGGTTCACGGTCTCGATTCCGCCGACCACCCCCTTCAGGCGGCAGTCGTCGCCGAGAGCCGCGCCGGTGAACTCGACGGCGTCCCTTCCCGGCGCATTCATAACCATAACGAACCTGATCCCGTCAGCCTCATCCTCCTGTGCAACCACCCCCGTCGCGCAAGAGGCTGTCGCGAGCGAGACAAGCAGCAGAATCGTCGGAATTGCTGTCCTGAGAATCGTTGATTTCGGCAAAATAGCCCTCCTGACAAATCAGATGTTCATTCTTATTATATCTCATTAGAGCTGATCAGGTTGCGATAAACGAAACAAACAGGTCATGGAAAAGCCGTGCCGGACCATCCGTTTTTTAAAGGGTTCAGGTAAACTTGAATATATCATGCCTGTCCGCCGGACCGGGTTTTGAGCGAAATTCAGGCCCGAGCCGGGGAATATTAGACATTTCGGAATGGCAGGCGCCGAATCTAATTAGGAACCCCGGGGCAATGTCACAGGGCTCCTTGGTTGATTATCCAATGGCCGACAGGAATCTCAAGAGGCTGTGTAAGCTGATTACATGGACCGAGCTTGCGCTGGGATTCATTCTCATCGGCCTGGCGATCTACGCGCTGCCGATCCATTCCTCCTCATACGTCCTGAGCTTCATCATACTGCTCCTTGCAAGCTCGTTCGCCTATCACATCAAGGTTGAGTTCCCGTTCGCCCGGATAAGCCAGGCGTATTCCGTCAACCTCCTGGCGGTGCTAGTGCTCGGACCGATGAGCGGTAGCCTTGTGGCCGCAGCCGGCGTGACCATCGGGGACGGGCTTTTCCGCAAGAAGCGGTTGTATGCATACCTCGTAAACGCAGCGGTCCAGTTCATCACCACCTACCTTGCCGGTATGGTGTATTTTCTCCTTGGCGGTATCGGTGCGGGCCACGGTGTGGAGGAGTTCCTTCTCGCCCCCAGCGTCTATATTTTCGTCCCGCTTCTTGCTGCGGCCGTGATTCACACGGTGACCAACATCAGCCTGCTGATCCCGGCGATGCTGGCCGAGGGTAGATACATACCGCAGGCGACCCTCATCAAGCTGGGACAGTGGGACCTGCTCAGCACGCTTTTCTTTACACCGCTCAGCTTCTACATCTTCCTGATCTACGGCAACACCGGAGGATTCTTCCTCGTACCGCCCCTCCTCTTCCTGCTTGTAACATGGGTGCTGGTGCAAAGGTCGCTTGATCTCAATCTCGCGAAATCCAAGCTCGATCTTACGGTCAACCGACTCCAGAAGATCACCCAGATTTCGAAAGCCATAAACGCGGCCGGGCTCAATCCGGAGGAAATCCTCGACATCGTGCTGGTCAACGGAATGATGGTATGCGGTGCTCCCGCGGCGGCGATCCGGCTGTTCGACAATGCGAGCGAGCGTTACGATTTCTGCGAGCTGATACGGCCAAGCTCGGAGAAATGGAAGAGGTTCTTTTCCTCCGAATCTTTCCAGGCAATAGTTGATTATGTCCGCGAAACCAGCAAGAGCGTTCTTGTGGATGAATTCCGTGTGGACAACCTCGGCGAGTGGTTCAGCCCCGCCCTGATCGAGAAGCACGGTCTCAAGAGCTTCCTTGCGTTCCCGATCATGCGCGAGGATCAGATCGAGGGTCTGCTGTTCTTCTTCGGGGACCAGTCCAACATGTTCACCCAGACCCACATCGAGACTCTGGATTACCTCTCGGGCGAGATCGCCATCGCCATCCGAAACGCGCGCATCCATCACGCCATCATGGCCCAGAACGAGCGGAAGGACGAGGAGATCCGCCTTGCGGAGAGGGTCCAGCGGCACGTTCTGCCCAGCCGCTATGAAGCGGACAACGCCAGTATCGAAGGTTGCATCACTCCGGCGAGGCAGTTGTCGGGCGACTTTTTCGACATAATCGAGCTGGGCAACGATCGGGTCGGCATTGCGATGGGGGACGTCAGCGGCAAGGGCGTGCCCGCAAGCCTTACCATGATGGCGATCATCAACTCGGTCCGTGTCCTGGCTCACAAGGTGAAACGTCCCAACGAGATGCTCGCTCTCCTTAACGAGAGCCTGTACGAGAGCGAGACATCGATCGAAGATTTCTACCAGTACTCGACCGGGTTCTACGCGATCCTCGATTTAAGCACGCTGAAGATGAGCTACTCGATCGCAGGCAGCGAGAAGCCCCTCTGGTGGCACTCGCAGCAGCGTTTCCTCACCGAACTGGACGGCGAGGGACTTCCGCTCGGCATGTTCTCAAGCACAAGATATTCCATCGAGAAGATCAAGCTCGAGCCGAACGACAAGATCGTCTTCTTCACCGACGGCGTCACCGACGCGGTCGATCCCGCAGGCTCCCGGTACGGCAGGCAGGCATTCGAGAACTCGGTAGAAAAGAACTGCCTGAGAGGCGAGGGCTCCCTGATCAACGCGCTTCTCAACGACGTAGCCGAGTTCCAGCAGGGAGCGGCGCAGGCCGACGATATCGCGATCATGGTGATCGAGATAACCGGTCCCTCTCACAAGGCCGAGGATGACAAGAGCGGGGCCGCATCGCTGGTTATCGAGCCGTCCAGAACATCGGACCAGAGCGGTCTTTTCAACGAGGATTAGACACTCATCCGCCTCCCCTGGTGTTAGAATAGAGCTTAGATGGACACGCTGCTGGTAAGGCTGCTTTATTACTTTCTGATCGCCTTTGCGATTGGCACCCTGGCCCAGCTTCTCACCGGCTATCACAAGCGCAGGGTTTTCACCACTCTCATCATCGGCTTCGTGGGGGTCATAGCCGGAGATTACATCGCCCGTTTCCTCCATCTGCCGCACATCATTCCACCGTACTTCGGAGTATCGCTCATCTGGGCCGTGGTCGGCTCGGTTCTGTTTGTCTTCCTGTTCAGGGTCATACGCGGACGATGGTGACGGGCATTCGAACGTGGGCCATCGCCTTTGAATCGCACAAAGTGAAAGCCATCAATAAAAAGCAGGGCAGGTCATGACATTCAGAAACGTAGCATCCCTCGCCCTTATTCTGGCGCTTGTCAGCCTGGGAGCTTACTGGTTCATCAGTCGTCCCACGGTGGAAGAGCGCGCGTTGATGGATTTCTTCAAGGAGTTCCGGGGCGGGAGGTATGACGACGCCCAGGAATATACTGCGGGGGATGATTTCTACGAGATGGCGGCGAGTTCGTCGGTCCGGGACAACGACGGCACCGAGTACCTGATCGGCGACTATTTTCCCCCGAGCAGGAAGGGCATCCTCAGGGCGTCCATCGAGACCTACGTCAGGATGCATATTGCCAGGTGGAAGTACCTGTCGATGGAGACCCAGAGAGTCGAGGAGGGCTATTCGGCGGTTCATTTCCGCATGGATATCGGCATCCGCGAGTTCACCCCCGCGAGCGCTCTTACCGGCATCGTGCATGAGGGTCGGGTAGAAGGCACCGCGCACATGATCCTCGAAGACGGCCGATGGGTCGTCCGGAACTTCGAATTCAGCATCTTCTCGGATGAGGGACTGAATCTCTCCACCTACCTGGAACGGGCAATTTAGCCTGGATGGGAAAAACGGGAGCTTTAATCCTCAGATCGGAGATTCCTTTACCACACCCGATCGGCTCTGCTATACTGTCCGGGTTTCCGCATCGCTTGGAGCGGCTGTTTGTATTGGCCGCAGGAGGAGCTAATGGAATTCCAGGCTACGTCACAGGTCGATACGCTGCTTGCGAGTTACGAGGCGGCACCTCTGATCATATGGATCACCGTAGGCGTCATTATCGTGGCGCTGATAGCGCTGGGAACGGAATTCTGGGTAAACCTCTGGGGAGTCATTTTCTCCCCATCATTGACCTTCCAGCGGCTTCTCGGAGAAGCCCAGTGGGCGCCCGCCCTTGTAATTGCTGCAATTGCGGGCTTAGCCAGCGCAGCCATTGCGCTATCGTTCTTTTCCGATCAAGCGCTAATGGAGAAGGTACTGGATCAGATCGATCCGGCGTCCAACGCGCAGGTCGCTCAGCTTTCGGACCAATTGGATAATCTGTTCAACCAGATAGGGTCCGATTTCACCGTCACGGGCAACCTGGAGTGGATAAAGGAATTCACCTTCCAGCTCCGGACGATAGCGGTGGCGATGCCCCTCATATTCCTGATTGTGTGGGGCTTGTGGGGCCTGGCAGGTCAGTTGGCAAGCATGATTGCAGGCAACAAGGCGGGCCACGGACTGTCCAACCTGTATTCCACGGTCCCGTACCTGTTCCTGCTCGGGATCCTCAGCACCTGGCTGTATATGCTCAGCCTGAAAGGCCACGGCTGGGCGAACGCCTTTGGGTGGCTCGTCGACCTTTACTTTATGTTCCTCCATGTCGTCATGATGCGCGAGCACGGACGCTACACGATCGGCAAGGCGATTGTAGCGACCATCCTTACGCTGATACTGATACCGATTTTCGCGGCGGTTCTTGCCGTGGCCATTGCGTTTATAACAGTTCAGGCCGGGAATTACCTTTAGGCCGATCGCATCACGAAGCGGCCTTTACAGGCTGAACTTGTGAGGTGCTTCGCGACTCCAAAGCGAGGAAGACCTGCATAATGCGAAGGAGGTCGGACAAATGACAGTATACAGGTACTTGCCCCTCTTACTCATCGTACTGGTTTCCATCCTGCTCACGGCATGCCCAAAACGGGTGGACGAGGCAATCCGCGAGCAAACCCGCGTTCCGGGACTCACGGAGGGCGTCCAGGCGCGAGACAGGTCTCTTGAGAGCGCGGTTGAGGGCAATATCACCTCGGATCTTATCCTGCGATGGTATGCGCAGACATACGGGCTGGAGGTCGAAGTTTCCCATACCGTAGCGACCGTCCATATGAAAGTGAAGACCGAGGAGCAGCGCGACACCGCAATCGAGCTGGCGGAAGGAACAAGCGGAATCACCGAGGTAATCGACAACATCGAGATCGACCCATCGCTCGACGACGCCCCGTTCGCCGAGATCTGGGAATAGACGTACTTCAAGCTGTCGGAATCGATGCCCGGTTTTCGGGCATTTTTTGTTTCTCACCACTTAATTCAACTGAAAAGCGGTCGATGAGACGTAATGTCGCGCTTCAGGGCGCGATGGTGGCGTGCGCACGCGCCACCATATTGCATGAGAAAGGAGGTGAAACAACCATGCCGGAAGCATTCCTTTCCATGGCAAGCCTTAACGTTGCCGTGGACATTAAGCCCGCGGACATCGCACCCGCCCGCGAGGACCCGGTCCGGGCTGCCCCGGTTGAAGGCGACCGAGGGGAATCCTTTGACTCGGTCCTCGCACAGGTGCGCCATCGGTCGCAGAAGACCCCGGATGCGGGATGCGCGCGCGAGCGTTCGGAAAGAACCTCCGAGTCCCCTTCCCCGAAGGAAATCGAGGGAAGTGAGCCCGAGACGCAGAGTACGGACGATCTCTCTGCGCAATCCCCTGCGGGAGGCGCGGCCGAGGCACCGAATGAGCCGACAGGCGAAGCCAATCCGTCTCAGGACGGCTCAGTGACGCCATTGGACACAGCGAACACCGAACCGACCGTTCGCGCGTTTCTTGCGTCTGAGCTTTCGCTGACGTTTGGCACTGCCGCCAGGGATTTCCTGGTCGGCCTGCCGGTAATGAGCGATGCCGAGATTCCATCGGATTCCATCAAGGGACTTCCGATCGATCCGGCACTCCTCGTGGACGATGAGATGGAATTCCTGCTACCCGCGGAGAGAGCTGGTGATGAGCGGGCGTCTCACGCTCCCATCCTTCCGGAGATCGATCTTGCGAGTCTGCGTCCATCGGTGTCGAACGACAGCGACAGCGGACGCGGCGACGAGATTCTCCGGACTCGGAGGCAGGCTTCGGACCCGCAGCCGGTCCGCACGACTGCTCCCCGGTCCGAATGGACCAATATCCTCGAGTTCAACCGTCTTCTGAACCCCAGGATTGAGCGGGAGCCATCGATGCCTAATCGCTCGTTTGAGCCGATGAGGACGGACGCCGGACCTCCGAGACAGGATGTCCGGGCAAATCCGGAGCCTTCAAGGAATCCGGAGATGTCCCGATTCGACTTCCGCCCGGTCGGCGACAAGACCACCGGCGCGGAAGATCTCAGCCGTACGAAGCTCTGGATGCCGGAGATGAAGCCGGATGCCGCTTATGATCGTGCGGCATTCCGGGATTTCGCTCCGCTGATCCGGACCGCTTTTCTTCCCGCGGCCGACAAGGCGGTGCACATAACACCCGCAGGCGGAGTCGAGCAGAGCGGTCCGATCGGTCGCAGTCCCGTTCAGACGATGCAGTCGACCGGGACCGATCTGAAGATCGACCCAAGGGCTTTGGTATCTGATGTCCGCGAGGCAGTACTGCGTATCGCCGCCGATGGACGCGGCGAAGCGAGGATCACGCTTCATCCTCCCGAGCTTGGCGAGCTGGTGGTTCGACTCGAAAGCGCCAGGAACGGCGTTGTAAGAGCCGAGTTCCACACGCTCAGCCCTCTGGTGAGAGAAGCTCTTGAAGCGGGGCTGTCGAAGCTCACCGATGCTCTCAAGGCGGAAGGCCTGACCCTCGCCCAGGCTGATGTACATCTCAACCTGCAACTCGGCGCTGAAGGCAACGCGGGCGAGCCCGGTGAGAATCCGACCCCGGGCGACCCAACCATCGGCGCTCATCAGGAAGCATCCGCTTCCAACGCAGTGGATGAATCGACGCCGGTGGTCGAGAGGCTGCCGGAAGGCGCAACTATCAGCGTCCTTGCCTGATTCGCATACGGCGAAACAGGCCCTTTGAGAAGTGTAAGAAGGAGCCTGATATGCTCGCTTACGAGATAGCGAACCTCCTTAATTCCCAGACAAACCAGACTCCCGCGCGCGATTTGTCCAACAACCTGGACAAGGAAGCGTTCCTGCTTCTCCTGGTCAAGCAGCTCAGCTACCAGGATCCGCTCGACCCGGTCAACAACGAGGAATTCGTAAGCCAGTTGGCCCTGTTCGGGAACCTCGAGCAGTCGATCAACCTCAACGACAGCTTCGAGCAGTTCATGTCGTTCCAGCAGCTTACCCAGGCGTCGACTCTCCTGGGCAAGTACGTCATCTGCCTGGTTCCGACCACGGAAGGCATCGTGCCTGTCGATGGAATTGTGGAGCAGGTGATGACCGTTAACGGCACGGCATACCTGAAGCTGAGCGACGGCAGCGAGGTCGAGCTTGCGACGGTCGTCTCGGTCGAGCCCGAGAGCGGAGGTGATTCCTGATGGTGACCCTTCCAATTTACCCGGGAACTCCTCCTCCTGCGCCGGTTAACGCGCAGACGGCCGTGAGAAGCAGGACGGCAGAGCGCACGGATGTCGATCCCGTGGCTTTCAGACGGGAACTCGACTCGCGCATCCGCCCGACGGGACTCACGTTCTCCCGTCACGCGCTGAAGCGCCTGGAGATGCGCGGGATATCGATCACGCCCGAGGGACTCAGCAGGATCGAGCAGGCCGTGGATCGCGCGCAGGAGAAGGGAAGTCGGGACGCGCTTGTGATCGCCGGAGCTCTTTCTCTTGTTGTGAGCGTGACCAATCGCACGGTGGTGACGGTCATGAACAGCGAGAACATGAAGGATTCGGTCGTAACGAACATCGATTCGGCGGTGTTCGCGTGAGTAGAGCGCGTAAACAAGGAATTCAAGGAGGATTGACCAAGGAGTGGACGTGAGATAAGGGTTCGGACCTCCCGGAGGAGAACCCCCTCTCACAGGATCGGCCCGAAGCGCCGATCCGCCCAGGACAGGAAGTACATACCCGGTGATGCCCGCATGGACGGGCGAGGCATGCTGTTTGTGCCGCCGGGTCGGCGCTGAGTTGTCAGTATTGCCTATTGAATCTCCAAGGGAGGACAATACATGGTTGGAAGTGCATTGTACGCCGCTATCAGCGGCTTGAAAAGCCAGCAGGTCAAGCTGGATGTAATAGCCAACAATGTCGCCAACCTCAACACCTTCGGGTTCAAGTCGAGCCGCGTCGCGTTCAGCGACCTTCTGTCCCAGACCCTGAGAGCCGGCAGCGCACCGCAGGCCGGCCGGGGCGGGACGAACCCGATACAGGTCGGGGTCGGCGTGCAATTGGCCGCCATCGACACGATCATCACCCAGGGCTCAATTCAGACCACGGGTAACCTTACCGACCTCGCGATCAACGGCGAGGGATACTTCATCGTGTCCGACGGCGAAGGACTTGTTTATACAAGGGCGGGCAATTTCTCCCTGGATGCGGACGGGGCGCTGATATCGTCCAATGGATACCGTGTCCAGGGCTGGACGCAGCTTGCGCAGGATGGGAACACCATCGACACGTCCAGGACTCTGAACGACATCATCGTCAACTGGGGCGAGAAGATCCCCGGTCGAGCAACCACAACAGTCAACTACGTTTCGAACCTTGACGCTTCATCCTACACGTTCGGCTCCGCCGAGCTGTTGGCGCCGGGTTCGACCGGACTGCTGGTCGCCGCCGGAATCGCCCTGCCCATCGCGGGCTACACCGGTGCGCGGATCGATGACACTGCATTTCCGCTGGCCGACGCCACATCGGGCGAGCTGAGGCTGAACGGGCAGGACATCGATCTGGACTTCACCGGCGAGGGCTTCAACTGGGTCGGGGCGACGTCGGAGACGGTAGCGGCGTTCATCGTCGAGCAGATCAATCTCCAGTCACCCACCATCTACGCGCGTGTGGGCACCGACGGCAACATCATCCTCCAGAACCTCTTCGGAGGAGAGGGGAATGATGTCATCATCGAGGGTAACGCCGGATATCTGGCGGACATAGGACTCGCTGCGGGAACATACGTGGCCCCGGATCCCAGCAGCAGTCTTGCGGGCACGCACACCATCACCATTACCGACGCTGTGGCGGCGACGGCTACGACCACCACCCCGGTCGATTCCGGCGCGCTTACCGCGGATTACTTCGAGATTATGGGCACAACGGGCTGGGTCACGATCAACTACCCGGCCACGTCGGCATCCAATACCTCGGCGCAGAACGCACAGGTCATCGCCGACGCCATCAACACCGTCAACCAGACCGATCCCACGTTCTTCATCTCGGCCACGGCGAACGCCAACGGTACGATCACGCTGACAAGTGATCTGCCCGGCGAGGCCAACGAGATCATCATCAACAATCCGCCGGGCCCTTATCCACCCAAC